>JBBSCU010000129.1:0-15090 GCA_038249935.1 Chroococcales cyanobacterium | reverse complement strand
TCATCTGCGCTACCTAACCAATAATCAAATCCAGTGCCTTTACGCGATCGCTCAATCACTGTAAACTAAGTCAATTATTACTTCCCATCCTCTAATATCAGTGTAGACTCAGCAGTACGCCCAAATTCTTCTGGCGCATATTGCAAATGTACTTGGGCACTAGGCCAAGAAAATGTCCCAGGAGTCACAGAACGGACTAAGTAATGCAGACTATAAACTCCTGGTTCCAAGTGGTCGGCGTAGGCGATAATGCGATCGCGGTACACATTCTTAAAGCTAAGTTCCCAGCTATCGGCTTTTGCTTGTAATGCAGCTGTAGTAGTTTGAAAACTCGCATCCACCGCCTCAAAACCTGCTGGTAGCGGATCTTTAATTACTATATGATCCACGGTGCGATCGCAAATGATTTCTAAACCAATATCAAACACCTGTCCAGAGGCTAAAGTCAAGGGTTTATCGAAAGCGTAAAGACCGGTTTTTTGTAAAACTTTCTCTTCATTTAATTGACTAATTTCTCGTGTTATGCGTAAGCCGTTAAATCTGCCTGATTGATTTCCCTGCAAGCGATAATTATAAGCAACCAGATAGTGTAAAGTGCCATTACCTGATTTTTGCAGCGTTAAATCATGACGACCACGAGGTAATTTATTCATCGGCACATTTAATTGTAAGCTAGGATTTTGATAGCCATCAAAGCGATTTTCTCCTAACTTATTCCCAGCTAATTCCACTGTGGCAGCAAAATTAGGCGGCGTGGGTTGCAGTTGGCTATATTCTACCAAAGCTGTTAAGGCTTGGGCATTATTATAGTTAGTTTGCCATGTTCCATTCCGTCGTAATGCGAGAAGACTTTGGAATAACTTATCTATAACTTCGGGTTTACTCTGCTTGGCAATAAATAAGCGTAAAGCTTGCGCTTGCGTCGTGGTAGATGAACTCATCCATCCCCAACTATTTGGTAAACTTACAACTGCTGTGCGACCAGTTTCATAGATATTCTCTTGTAGTTTGTTCACCAGTTGTTGAGATTCATCTTGCCATTCTGGGAATTGAGATAAGTACCGCGCCAATTTAATTTGAGTTACGACATCAAAGTTATTGCGCTGTCCATAAATATCTGCAAGAAAAGTATTGCGCTTTTCGCCCAGTTGTGCTAGTGCTATTAAAGCATTAAGTTGCAGTTGCCTTTTACATAGTTGCTGTTTGCAAAAATCGTATTCTCCAGGATTCGCCAGAACTTTTTGCAAATAAGCTTTCAGGCGAGATACCATTGCAGAATCGACTAAATTAGGGAACACCTGACTGGCTTTAGCCAAAGATTCACCCGCATAAGAAGAAACCCAAGGGTCGGATTTTTCTTGTCCGGGGAAAGCAGCAAAACCACCATCTGCTATTTGAAGCTTTTGTAATTTTTCAATTGCTTGATTTGCCTGTTGGCTAGGATTAAATTCTGCAAATGCCTGACCATATTTTTGGGCAATAGTTTGTAGATTAGCCGCAATTATTAACTGACTTGCAGCCGGTTCTGTAAACGGCAAATCATCATCTTCTAAAACCTGCTTTGCTGGTGCTTTTATTTCCGTTATCAAAGTACTCGCTAACTGAATATCTAAACCTCCCGCATCAGGGAAAGTATTTTTATCAACATTCAGGGGAATCTTCACCTGTTTTTCGGTTACACCAGTTTCAACGACTTGTTCTGTGATTTCAATTGGCTTAATTTCCAAAGGTACTTCAAAAGCATCTGCGGCTGTATTTAGCTGAGTGGTAAAGCGAACTTTACTAACTCCCACACTATCCGCCACCATTGGAAAGCGATAAGCATGAGTTGCAGATTCAGCTTTGGTTTGCAAAGAAGTAGTTGTGGGGTTTTTATCGGCAAACTTCACAGTACCGCTAAGTTCGCCATTAATTGAGAGATTTCCTGTAGTCCCAGTGTTGTTAGTTACAGATAAACCAGCAAGGATGCGATCGCCTGGACGGGCAAATTGTGGCAAAATAGCATTAGTTAGCAGTGGCTTTGTGCTGATAAACGTCGCTTCGCCATTCCCGAAACGCAGATTTCCATCGGTGGCCACAGCCATTACCCGCCATGTAGTTAAGTCATCGGGGAGTTTAAAGGTTATCTGTGCATTACCATTTGCATCGGTGAGGACAGAACCATTGTAGTAAGCTAGGGCTTGAAAATCTGTCCGGGTACGAGTATTGGCTGCACCAGTTGAGAAACCACCGCCATAACCCCAACCTTTGGGTTTAGCTACATCTTGTGGTTGTAATATGACATCTGGTCGATTATCGCTAAAGCGGGTAGATATTGGCTGTTCTGCATAAACTGTATCTACCAAATCTGGCGGACGATAACCAGAAAGTTGTAACACCGCTTCATTTACCACCATGACTGTAAGCTGTCCTTTAGTGGGGTTTCCTTGATTATCCTTCAATTCTAATTGTACTGTTTCTTCTGCACCAGGTTCTAATGACGCTTGCACTGGCTTAACTTGCAGTTTTAAATACTTATCTTCTAAGTTAACTTTAAAAGGTGTAAAACCAATCTTCACCAAGTTATCTAAACTTCCCACTTCAACTTGATTTATGGGTTTACCTTGTCTTACTAACACAGCTTCGATGGCTGCATTTGGGAGCATTTCTGGCGTGACTTGAAACTGAATTTGTGGTGCGCCTCCCTGAACTTTGATAATCTGCTGATAAAGGGGTTTGTCTTTAATCACAGCAAAGTATAATTCTGCATCTGGATAGGGAGATTGAATTAGTGCAGTAGCGGTTTCACCCGGTTTAAACTCTTTTTTATCTAATTTGACTTCTAAGACATCTTGTTCTTTAGAACCCCAAAATACTGAATTTCCTCCAGTTGCCCAAATTTGTAAATCTGTGGCACTTAATTCGCTTTTCGCATCGCTAAAATTAACTCTAATCCGATATGAACTAGATTCTGGTGCTGTCAAACTTACCGATTGGGGATTACTAGCAGATGTAACTTCTGCTTGTCCGACTGTTTTATATTCAACTTGATTTTTTGGTGTTCGACTACCTTCCACTAACTGCGTAACACTGCTGTATTTAATCTGTTGTAATTCCAGGCGCACCCGTTGACCTGTTATCGGTTTTCCTGTAGGATCAGTAACAATCACTTCAATAGGAAAAGCCTTACCAGCATCAGCGACAAAATTGCTTTTTAACCCGATGAGGCGATTACTTGGTAAGGCTGTAAAAGTTTTGGAATTTGCTACAGATAGATTAGAAACATCTGCAACTTGTACATCCACCCGGTAAGTCATCGGATATGGTAAATCATTAGCCACATTTACAGTTTGACTACTTTTACCATTAGCATCTAATTGGGCATTAGTTTGTAACACATCACTAGATATAGTCGGAGTTTCTTCAGGCCACAACCATTGTCTACCAAAAGTAAATTCCTCCCAACCTTTAGGAATAAAATTAGATTGCTGGCGAGTAATAAAGTATTTTGCTTCTCCACCTTCTACAGGCGCACCAAATAAATAATTACTTGTAGCATTAATATCAACTTTCTCGTCAATGAGAGCAAATTCTTTATCTAAGTTGAGTTCGACTTTAAAATTGGGTGGCTTAAACTCAGCTACACGGAATTCTCCAGAAATTTCTTGTCCATTCTTTCCCTTAGCCTGGATTGTATGGTAGCCTAAGCGCTGAGTAGTTGTAATTGGCAATTCCAGAGAAAATGTTCCAAATTCGTTTGTAGTTTGCGTACCTAAATTAGTCTTTTGTCCATCAGGATTTACCAAAGTTAATTGGTAAACAGCATTTTTATCTTGCTGGATTGCACCATTTTGTAAATAGTCAGCAAACGCAGTAAACCAAGCTTTTTCTCCTGGTTGATACAACTGTCTGTCTGAAAAAATTACCCCGCGTGATTCTGGCTTACCATTTTGCCAACCTGCATCAATACCATAACCATAAACGCCGCTATATTCTTCTGTTCTAGCAAATGCCCAATCTTGATTTTCACGGGCAATTACTAATAATTGTGGTGATTTACTAGAGCTTTCATTCCCAGAATAACATTGCTGTAATCCTTCACGAGCAATTCTAAAAATTCCATTTTCATCAGTTTTACCCGTTGCACAAGGGACAGGTTCTGGACGAGATTTTGCTTGTAATTTTGATTGATAAATATCTATAGTAGCCTCTTTAACTGGCGAACCATCTGTAAGATGATTGACGCGAATTAACCCTGACTCAGGAAACCACTGAGTAAATACGCCCAAATTCGTCAATTCAACTAAACCATAAGTCGTAGGTTCTCGCCACAGTTCCTTACCATTCTCCTGATATTTATTAGTACGGGCTTGCACTCCATAAGCTAACATTCCCGTCGCAGCCCTTATTTTTTCTCGGAGAGGAACAGCAATGTCAACTGTTTGATTTTTCTTACCTGAGACTTTAAAGCTTTGCCAATCAGAAGGGTTTGGTAATAAATCATTACCATAATTAAAATAAACTAAATCTGTCGGTTTAACTACTCGATAAGCTGCTTTGTACTTCGATTCTGGTAGATTTCCCGTACTAATATTTAGTTGTAAATCTTTACTTGTGGGGAAAATATTTAAATCGGATGGTACCCAGATATCCCCGGCTAAATCTCCAGTATCATATTTAAGTGTGACAGGTTTACCCAAAGTTTGCCCAAACTTATCTTTGAGATTTCCGCCAATCGTAATTGTATAAGTCTTGGCGGGTTCTAGCGCATAAGGATTAATACTGACAATTTTATCTTCATCATTTATTTGGATAATTCTAGAAATGGCTTTTGGTGCTGGATTAATGGTAATGTTTTCTTTAGCTGAATCTGGCACTAAGATATTATTAAATTCTAGCTGCGGACTGCCTTTAAGAAATCTTCCAAAAGTTCCACCTGCATCTGGCTGTCCATAAAAGTTAATTTTCTGAAATGCCAAAGGCGAATAAGTTGCTAACTTAGTGACAAATTCTTTCTCTGTAGGTAGATTGCCATAAGCAGGACGGATTCCGGGAGAAAATACTAAGCGATAACGAGTAGCTTTTTCGAGATTTTGCTGTGGGATGAGATTATAAATCCAATTTCGTGCTAAGGGGTCAAATTTTTCTAAAGGGTCTTCTTCATTTTTTAATAGCTTTTCTTCTTTGTTGAATTCGACTTTAAAACCTGTACCTTTGTTTTTACCTTCAGGAATTAACTGTAAATGTTCTTGTACAGAAGCTAAATCTAATTCTACATTGGAAGTAAATTGTAACTTTGTTTGTAAATCAATTGGTTCAATATCAGCCTTTTCAACAGGATTCACACCGGGTAGATTAGTCAGGTTGATAGATTCGGTATTGAAAGTCCAAGGTAAATCTTTGTCTAGGCGATGATTTTTTAAATCGGCTAAACCTGCTTTGAGAGTGACTTGAAATCTTGTCGCTATTGGTAATGCTTTATCAGCTTGAAATCCTACCATGCGCGGTGTTAAAAAACGAAATTGTCCGGGTAAAGGCGGCGAAAGTGCAAATTTTTGTAATAATTTTTGCTGTTCTGGACTATCAAGACTTTCAACTGGTATTAAAGCTTCTTTAAAACGGATGCGGATTTGGTTAAGAGATTTTGCATCTCCAATGGGACTAATTTGCTCAATCCAGTCTGGTAATTTCGGCGGTGTGAGTGAGGAAACTGTTGGGAGTTGTTCTTTAGCTGAGTTGATACCAAAAAAATTACACCCTGCCATTCCTACTATAAATGTAAAGACAAAAAGAAACCGGATTAAAAATTTGATAATCATATTTTTACTAATTTAAAACCATAAATTTTCAAGTTGTATATCAATCCCAAATTAATGATTAATACCAAACATATCTCTGATATTTCTTCTCTGTGTCTCTGCGTCTCTGCGTGCAATTTAAATATTGATGTTCACAGATGCAAAATTACTATATTTTTACCCAAACTTGACTGAAAAGCTCACGCAGAGGCGCAGAGGCGCAGAGAGAAAGACTGAGCTTTCATACTCGTGTTCAGTAATGCCATTTATTTACATAGATAACTAATCTTTTGCTATTGTCAAAAAAATGACTACAATTCTTAACTATGATGAAACTAATTTCACGATCGCTACTCAAAATTAAGCACAGTAAAGTTATCCTAGCTGTGCTGCTAATCTGTCTATTAGTACGCCTACTACCTTATTTTGCGCCCATTCGTGCCGCAGACATTGCCCAAAATCAGTTGGCAATGCAATTTAGCGATCGCAATGGTTTACCATTAGGAACATTGCTCACCCGTGACCAAGAGCATACATCAGTAGTACCACTAAATCAAGTTTCACCCCAGTTTACTCATGCTATTTTAGCCGCTGAAGATGGCAGCTTTTACCATCACGGGGCGTTGGATATGAAAGCTATTATCCGCGCCAGCAAAGAAGCCATCCACGCGAAACGAATTGTTTCCGGTGCTTCCACGATTACGATGCAGTTGGCGCGGATGTTAGATCCTGTGCCTCGCACCTTCTCTGGTAAAATGCAAGAAATTTGGCTATCTTGGCGGTTAGCAGCAGGGATGAATAAAGATGAAATCCTGGCTGCATATATTAATCGGCTGCCAATGGGAGGCAATATATATGGTGTGGAAGCAGCGTCGCGGATTTATTTTTCCATCCCAGCTAGTGAATTGAATCTTGCTCAAGCTAGTTTATTAGCTGCTATTCCTAATAATCCCACATACTTTAATCCTTATGAGCATTGGGAACGGCTGAAGCAGCGACAAAAATATGTCCTTAATCGGATGATACAGGAAAGTTATATTAGTGGGGCGATGGCAACCCGAACACACACTGAAAAAGTTGTGTTTCAATCTCGCCAACGGGGAATTATCGCCGCACCACACTTTTTATTTTGGTTAGCCAATCAGTTTGATAAGACGCAAACAGAACAAAATTACCCCATCCGCACCACTATAAATCGCCCTTTGCAGCAGTTTGTCGAAGCACAGGTGCAGCAGGTAATTTCTTCTCTCGCCGCTAACAACGTCCATGATGCAGCTGCGTTGGTGATTGACAACCGTACTGGTGAAGTTTTGGCTTATGTCGGCTCACCTGATTACTTTAATGAAGTCAAATTAGGACGCAATGATGGAGTGCAAGCGCTACGTCAACCAGGATCAACACTCAAGCCTTTTGTATATGAATTAGCTTTAGAAAAAAATTTAATTCGCCCAAATACTATCTTAGCAGATGTCCCCGCTCATTATGCAATTCCCGGCGCGAAACTTTACAGCCCAACAGATTATACCGAAAGCTTTCTTGGCCCTGTGCGGGTGCGAATTGCCTTAGCAAATTCTTTGAATGTACCAGCAGTGCGGGTGTTAGAAAAGGTAGGTGTACAGACTTTCTTAGAACGTCTGCATCAACTAGGATTTGAACACCTCAATCAAACCCCAGAACATTATGGTTTGGGTTTAACGTTGGGTAGTGGCGAAGTCAGTTTATGGGAATTAGCCCGTGCATATCTGACCATAGCACGACTTGGAGATGCGATCGCTTTAGTAAGCACATTTTCTAATTCCCCAATCCAACATTCAAAACCTAAAATCCCAAATTCGACAACGTGGGAAATAATCACTAATATATTGAGCGATCGCCATGCTCGTGCAACCGCATTTGGTGTAGACTCAGTGTTAAATTTACCCTTTCCTTCTGCTGTCAAAACTGGCACTTCTTCCAATTTTCGTGATACTTGGACTGTTGGCTTTACCACAGATTACACTGTCGCTACTTGGGTAGGCAATTTCAACGGCGAACCGATGCGACAAGTTTCAGGCGTTACAGGTGCAGCACCCTTATGGAATCGAATTATGTTACATCTGCACGAACATCAAGAACCCGCAGATTTTCCATCTCCAGAAGGTTTGGTGCAACTACCTATCTGTGCAATTTCGGGGTTACGACCAACACCAGATTGTACCTCAATAGTACAAGAATATTTCTATCCAGAAGATAAAAGTAACTACGAAGGTGAAAATCAATTCAATTTGCCATCAGAGTATAATGAGTGGTTAGCAAAACAACAGCAATCAAATTTCGCTGCTACTAATTTAAGGATTTTATCTCCACATCACGGTGATTTATTCTTAGTGTATCCAGGTGAAGAAGCCAAGCAAAAACTCGAATTTAAGTTAGTGGGAAATAAATCTGCGCCTGTAGAGTGGTGGTTAAATGGTAAAAAGTTAGATACACAGTCAACTAATTCTTTATTTTGGTATTTGCGTCCTGGTAACTGGACTTTGGAAGCGAGAAGTGGGGAAATGACCGACAAGGTGAGTTTTAAAGTAGAGTTGGCTAATGTTAAACCTACCCGTCGAGGATTTTCTATTTCCTCATAAGGAACGCAAATTTAATAACGTGCAATTCTTATTTAACTTGGAATGGTGCGTTACGCTCCGCTAACACACCCTACTTTTGCACTTTATTTAATCCACATTCCTAAGCTAGCAACCGAGCCACCATCTACTGTTATTTTACCGCTATCCATTGCGTCACAGATGCCATTGCTCGCCAGCCCAAAAATTTACCAATAGGTTCCGCCCGTTGGATGGCAATACGAGTTAAATCACCACCGACTTGTTCATGCCATTGAAATAAAGTTTGCTCACCTTCTACCGTCACAACATTTGCTACTAAACGTCCACCTGGACGCAGTGCTGACCAACAAACATCAAAAAGTCCGGTTGCTGTTACCCCACCACCAATAAAAATAGCATCTGGTGTAGACAAGTCTTTCAGGGCATGGGGCGCTTTACCTTCAATGATTTGCAGATTTGGAGTACCGAGAGTGGCAGCATTATCGACAATATAGATTAGTCTAGCCGAGTTTTGCTCAATCGCGATCGCCCGACACCGAAAATCGCTCCGCATCCATTCGATAGAAATTGAGCCGCAACCTGCGCCAACATCCCACAATAGTTCGCCCGGTGTGGGTGCCAAAGCCGCTAGAGTAATAGCCCTAACTTCACGCTTCGTTAACTGTCCATCGTGGTGGTAGGCGTTATCTGGTAATCCTGGTAATCTTGGTAATGGGATAACCCCAGCATCAGCAATACAATCAACTGCGATCGCATTTAAAGCAGCAACTTCAGTTTCATTCCAGAATGCAGCCGTACCTTCCACAATTCTTTCATGAGTGCCACCCATGCGCTCCAATACGGTGATTTTACTACCCCCATAGCCCCGATTTGTCAAAATCTCCGCAACAGTGGCGGGTGTGTTCTTTCCTTCACTTAAAATTAATAGCCGCGCTCCCGGATAGATGTAAGACTGAAGTAGGGAGGATGGACGACCATTCAAACTCAAGGTTTCCACCTCAGTTAAAGACCAGCCAACCCTGGAACAGGCGAGGCTGAAGGTTGAAGGTGCGGGGATAATCGTCATTTCTGATCCGGAAATTCGCCGCATCAAAGTAACACCAATGCCGTAACACATCGGATCACCGCTTGCGAGTACGCAAATCGACTGACTCCGGCGCTGGATAATCTCCTCAACTGAAGCGCTAATGGGAGATTTCCAGACTAATTTCTCACGTTGATCATCTGTAGGGAGCATTGACAAATGGCGATCGCCTCCCACAATTACTTTAGCTTGATCGACTAAAGAACGAGCGATCGGGCTTAAACCCTGTAATCCATCTTCTCCAATACCGACGATAGAAAGCCATTTTTCGGTCAAGATATGCATAGGCGTAGCTCATCATAGACATTGTATTTACTTTGGGCATCATATACTTGGCAACTATTGCTACTGACTCTCTAATATCCCCAGGTAATTATACGATGGCTGATCGCAATATCACAGGCACTCTTTCTCTAGAAGATATCCAAGAAATTCAACGAGTCTTTGAACTCCGTTCATCCACCTTTTATACTCGTTAACGAGTCTTTTAGCTCCGTTTATCCATCTCATACCATTTCACTTTAATAATGATACAAATATGTTGGTAAGGGCATGGCAATGCCATGCCCCTACGAGAAATCTATGTGTATCAAGGTTTTTGTGAAATGGTATCAGAACTCCATCAACGAGCTTTAAAATTCCTCAACCCTTGACTTTACCAAGAGCCAGTAATCATCCCAGCAAGTAAGATAAAACCAATCCACACGTTTTGTCGGAACATTTCACCATAAACAGGGTTAGGTAAATCTCGCTGTCTTAAGCGCAGAGATTGCCAAAGCCAGCCGATAGTAGCAACTGCAAGGCTAATCCAGAAAGTCAGGTGAAGATTTATCACGACACCTAACCAAGCTAATAACAAAATTGTGCCAGCAAAGAAAATTCCTATAGCTAGAGGGGCATAATTACCAAAAAATAGAGCGCTAGAATTAATCCCAATGCGGCGATCATCGTCGCGATCGCTCATAGCATAAACAGTATCAAATCCCAATGTCCATAATACAGTCGCGCCCCAAAGTAACCAAGTTCCTTGGGAAATGGTTTGTGTTACCGCACTCCAGCTAATCAAGACGGCAAAACCCCAGGCGATAGAAAGCACCAATTGCGGCACAGGAAACACTCGTTTTGCACCTGGATAAAGCAGAATTATCGGAACTGCTGCCACAGATAACCAGAAACTCAGGGGATTAAGATAAAAGGCCAGGATAGCTGCACACGCTAGGGAGATTATAGCGACTACAATCCCAACTTTTACCGATAGGGCACGAGAAGCAAGGGGGCGTGAGCTTGTTCTCTCCACTTGTGGATCAATATCTCGATCCCACAAATCATTAACTACACACCCGGCGGCACTTGTGGCGAGAGTACCCAATATAATTACACCAACCAGAGGTAAAGGCGGTTTCCCAGAAGCAGCCAAAAACACAGCCCAAAGTGCAGGAATCATTAAAATTAACCGTCCTTCTGGTTTATGCCAGCGCAAAAGCCGGATAATCACAAGCCAAACTGGTTCTTGGGGACGTTCTGGCGTTGTTAGCATGGGATTAGGAAGTAGGTACAAAACATCTATAGAATAACGTTATTTGATATTTGTAAAAACATAACCCAAAGTGGCAACTTTAAATATCCTTAAGTAGTCATTGGGGTTATCAGGATTAGGGTGAATATACTTAGCTCAGTTACCTTCGACTAACAGTCAATCTCAGAGCAAGTGTGTTGCAATAAATATCAGTGCCAGCTACTTCAACATACCGCCGTTTTCGATCATTTCTTATAAAGAGAGAGAGATAAGTTGATGCTGAATTTATTTTCGGCTAGCTGGAAGGGCATTCTAACTCAACCAGTTAAGCAACATCGGATTATTGCTGCCATTGATCTGGGAACAAATTCTCTACACATGGTAGTAGTCAAGATTGACCCCACACTACCAAGTTTCAGCATTATCGCCAGAGAAAAAGAAACCGTGAGACTTGGCGATCGCAATCTAACTACAGGGGAGCTCAAACCGGAGATAATTAAAAAAGCAATCGCTGCTTTAGGACGCTTTCAAGAAGTTGCCAAAACCTTCAACACCGAAACAATCATTGCTGTAGCAACCAGTGCTGTAAGGGAATCCCCCAATGGGAAAGATTTTTTGCACCAAGTAGAAACGGAGTTGGGTTTAAGCGTTGACTTAATTTCTGGGCAAGAAGAAGCGCGGCGAATCTACTTAGGTGTGCTGTCGGGGATGGAATTTCACAACCAGCCCCAGATGATTATTGATATTGGCGGTGGTTCCACAGAACTAATATTAGGCGATAGTCATGAACCACGCACTCTCACCAGTACGAAAATCGGTGCAGTCCGACTCACAAGCGAGTTAATCACCACCGATCCCATTAGCAACGCTGAGTTTGGGCGTTTGCAAACCTATACACACGGTATGTTAGAACGTTCCGTCGATGAGGTACTAGCAAATCTCCAACTTGAGGAATCTCCCCGTTTGGTGGGTACGTCTGGCACAATTGAAACCCTGGCGATGATTCATGCAAGAGAAAAGTCGGGTGTTATTCCTTCCACTTTCAATGGCTACCAGTTCAGTCTTAAAGACTTGGGAGACTTGGTAAATCGCTTGCGGAAACTGAGTAACTCCGAAAGGGCTGCGATTCCCGGTATGCCAGATAAACGGGCTGAAGTTATCCTTGCTGGCGCAGTCATATTACAGGAAGCAATGACGCTTTTGGGGTGTGAATCGGTTACAGTTTGTGAGCGTTCGCTGCGGGAAGGTGTAATTGTAGACTGGATGTTGACGCACGGTTTAATTGAAGATAAACTGCGCTACCAAAGTTCAGTTCGGGAACGCAATGTTTTAAAACTTGCGAAGAAATACCACGTCAATTTAGAATATAGCGATCGCGTTGCAGCATTTGCCCAGAGTTTATTTGACCAAACTCAAGGTACACTACACCACTGGGGATCTGACGAGGGACAACTACTGTGGGCGGCTGCAATGTTACACAATTGCGGTCATTATGTTAGCCATTCGTCTCACCACAAGCATTCTTACTATCTAATTCGCAATGGTGAATTACTCGGTTATACAGAAACCGAGATTGAAATCATTGCCAATTTAGCACGTTATCATCGCAAATCGCCGCCCAAGAAGAAACATGAAATTTATCAGAGTTTGCTAACTAAAGAACAGCGACAAATTGTGAGTCAGTTAAGTGCGATATTAAGATTAGCAGTGGCATTAGATAGACGACAAATTGGGGCGATCGCTCAAGTGCAATGTGAGTATTATCCCCAATTGCACCAGTGTAATCTGATGGTTTTCCCCTCTCAATCTGATGATGATTGTGCTTTAGAACTCTGGAATTTAGATTATAAAAAAGGAGTATTTGAGGAAGAGTTTGGAGTGAAATTAGTAGCGAATTTAGAAAAGTATAGCGTTGCTAGTAGTCTGTCAAGAAACAATTGACGAATAAATTTTCTGTAGAGACGGCGATTTATCGCCGTCTCTCTAACCATCAAGATAGGTTTGACAGACCACTAGCCTCTCCTAGAAAGTATAAATTAGGGTGCGTTAAAACAGTGTAACGCACCTACTAAATCAAGTACAATCGCACTAGCGCACATCTATGTCAAAATTCCAGTAAAAATCCCCAAGACTTTTTCATCTTACTCCAGGATGAATTTATAAACTAACTTAAGAAGGATTTTTAAAGAAAACATTAGTAATTAAAATATAGTTAACTATCTATTTAATTATAGGTTATGTTGCTATTGGATATCTAAGCCGGGAAAACTTAGGTATCCTTATTTAAACTTTCAATACTGTCAATTAATAAGTAATGCATCGAATTAAAAGTACAATTTTTACCTCGTTATTTGTGGCTTCAAATTGCTTGATGTTTCCGGCAATAGCAGCAAATAGCGCCAGCGAGTATCGACAATTGGGACTATTGTATCGTCAACAAGGACGCTATCAGGAAGCAATTACTGCAATGTCCAAGTCAGTGGAACTTGAACCAAAAAATACGATGGGAAAAGTTAATTTAGGTTGGACATTACATTTAGCGGGACGAGAAGAAGAAGCAACAAAGTATTTATCGCAAGCGATATATCAGGAGCCATTAAAATACTCAGCTTATAATGCTTTAGGGATTGTTTATCTCGTTGATAACAAGTTAATAAATGCAGTATTAATTCACACTTTGGCAGTAATTCTGAAGCCGGATAACGAAGTAGCTTATTATAATTTGAGTTTAGCATTACATCAACTGAAAACTTATGATATAGCAATTGCTGCGGCTAATTATGCAGTTATACTGGAACCAGATAATCCTCATCCATTAGTTTCTGCTGCCATTAATTACTGGGATAGTGGTTCGCGTAACCTTGCTCAAAATATTTATCGCCGAGCAATTAAATTAGACATTCGATATCAAAATAGTCTATTTTTAAACCATCTTCAACAAGCGGCTTTTACTGAAGAACAAATTAATACTACGAAACAAATATTATCTAGTTTGTAGTGATTACGTGCCGACTGCTTGCGGGATACGAACAGTCATTATACAAATAGATTTCCTAGAAACCCAATTAATCGCTTCTCTACAAACTGCTAAATGCAAAGCATCCAAAGTTCTTAAAGGCAGATCAAACCTGGAAGGCATTCTCGCATGGATTGCGATCGCTGCTTAGAATCGCTCGGCGTTGAACCAGAGATTGAGGTGTTTGGCAAAAGGCGATCGCAGGGAATCTTCATGAGCGAAGCGAGATAAAGGCGCACCGAGCTTCGCAAAAATTAAATAGGAGTTCCATATTGCAATTAAGCGGGCAGTTGTTTATTGAATTCGGGTAGTTATTTATTGAATTCGGGCAGTTGTTTATTGAATTCGGGCAGTTGTTTATTGAATTCGGGCAGTTGTTTATTGAATTCGGGTAGTTATTTATTGAATTCGGGTAGTCGTTTATTGAATTCGGGCAGTTGTTTATTGAATTCGGATAAATATCAATAGATTTACGCAGTAAATATAGTATTTTTTGTATTAATTATTTTAAATATACTGAATTTTGCGGGTGCTAATCACCCAGATTTTGTTTATCCTAATGGTGTAGAGACAAGGATATAAGTCAGTTTTTATCCTAGTGCATGATTAAAAAAAGGGAAGTTATTTATGTCACGTCCAAAACGTGGGTCTAAAGTACTTGATAGAGCACAGCGTCGGATTGCGGCTTTAAAATCGATTAGTCCCACCTTAGATTTAGGTAATGGAGTCACTATTGACACCTTTGCCACCACCATCAAAAAAACACAGGACAAATTGGAAGTTTATAACTCCAGCCTTTCCACCGTGGATCTAACTCAGGGAGCCTTAGAATTAGCCGAAAAGTCGCTGATGGAACTAACAGAACATATGTTAGTCAGCGTAGCTGCAAAGTATGGCAAGAATAGCGATGAGTACAAAATGGCAGGAGGCGTTCGTCGCAGCGAACGCAAGCGTCCAGTGCGGAAGCTTAAACAAGAGGTTGTTACTTTATAAAGACAATACATTTGGGTTTTTTGACATTCTCCCGATTAAAATTCGGGAGATTCTTTTTAGTGGTGAACCAATCGATAAATATTATATTGGCTCTCTTTTGGGCGATCGCT
>JBBSCU010000128.1:0-15187 GCA_038249935.1 Chroococcales cyanobacterium | reverse complement strand
TGAGTATTGTCTGTTGAACAATTATCAGAAACTAAAATTTCACATTCATCTTCAAAACCTTTGATAGCTTGAGCTAGCCACGCTAACTGTTTATTGAGTAACTCAGCACGATTATAAGTCGGTATAGCAATGGTCAGTAATTTATGCATGGTAAGAAAGAGTAATTAAATTGGTATATGAGTTGTTATAGCCAAGAATTAGTGTTAACAGTCACTTGACAATTAACATACTAAATTACAGGCTAGTTTCTAACTGTTTGGGTAGGAAAAGAATAGCCAAAGCTGATATGCTTAGTAAACGTAGGCAAGGAATAAATACTTTTATTGTCAAGAAAGTCCAACGTTTTAAAGCACCTAATAAGATTTTTAAGTCAGTTTTTTGTTGGAAATTCTGCCAAATCATTTTCTGACAAAATTTATGAGGATATCCTACTCCTAGTAGTTTTATATAAACAGTAACTATTTTTTTGCTTTTATTTAGTAATTACGACGCTATTAAAAGTCTATCAGGAACATAACACAGATAAATTTTCATAAATTGGTACTGCTATTAGTATGTAAATTTTAATTTAATAGGTTCGTAGTTAGCACTTTAGCAATAAAGCACAAACTACGAACGATTCCTATGGCTGAATTATTTATTTACACACTAATAGCTAACTCTATCTACTTTTTATTCCAGAAGAAATCTTTGTCAATTTGCTCAGTACGAATCAGATACTCTAGCTGTTTTAAACGAGTAAATCCTCTAAATAAGAAAGTATCTTCAGCCATATCTATTTGACTGAATAAATCCAATAGCTGCTGGGCACCAAGTCGGGCATTCCAATCACACTTAAATCCGGGTAGAATTGTGTTGATTTTCTCGAAAGATACCCGATAGCTGCGGTTATCTGCACCGTTATCACCAAAGGACAATTTACAATCTGGGAAAATATCAGCAATAATTTCCGCGATTTCTTTAACGCGATAGTTGTTTGCTGTATCTCCTACATTAAAGATTTGATTATGTACAATGTCTCGTGGTGCTTCCAAAGCGCAGACTATTGCTTTGCAGATATCCAGTGCATGGACTAATGGCCGCCAAGGTGTACCATCGCTGGTCATTTTGATTTGTTTGCTAGTCCATGCCAACCCTGCTAAATTGTTTAAAACAATATCAAAGCGCATTCTGGGAGAAGCACCAAAGGCTGTAGCATTCCGCATAAAGGTGGGAGAGAAGTCATCATCAGCGAGCGGTCTGACATCTCTTTCTACGAGAGTTTTGCATTCTGCGTAGGCTGTTTGGGGATTAATTGGGGATTCTTCTGTGACATCATCTGCGGTAGCAACACCGTAGACACTGCACGAAGACATATATACGAAGCGACGCACACCCATAGCTTTAGCCAGACTAGCTAGACGAACTGAGCCTACATGATTAATCTCGTAGGTAATTTTGGGTGCTAATTGTCCGGCGGGGTCGTTGGAGAGTTCCGCCATGTGAACTATTGCTTCGATACCTTCCAAATCATCAGGGGTGATGTTGCGGATATCTTTGTTGAGGGTTTTGGGTGTCACCGCATTAGCGTTGTACAGCCAACCAACTTTATAAAAACCGGTATCTAGACCGATAACTTCATGTCCTCGTTCAATCAACAGAGGTGGTAATAATGAACCGAGATAGCCTTCTGTGCCAGTTACTAATATTTTCATTGTGGTTAATGCCTTTGTATTGATGAGTTAAATTAGGGGCGCACAAATATTTGCCCTAAAGGGTGTTGCATTCAAGAGGGAACCGCTATATTTTTCGTTTGTATGCAATAACTTGACCTCTCTCCAAACCTCTCTCCTAAGAGGAGAGAGGCTTTGAATCTTACTCCCCTTCTCTATAAGGGAAGGGGTTGGGGGTTAGGTCATTGGACTCAACCCAGAAGCGCTATATATAACTCGGCTAACAGTCATTACATAGTTTGCCGACTAACCCATTGGGTAGCAGCACTCTATAGCGGTTCTTAATTGATGCACTACACTTTTTTCTTGTGGGATGGGTATCTTACCCGTCTCTTGTATTTCCAGGCTGGAAAAGATGCCCACTATACAAGATTCATCCTTTTATTCAGCAGCCCGGAAGTAATAACGATGCTATCTATGCAGTTACTACACTATCTAGATACGAGGGTTGGGGAATTTGGGTTACAAGTGCTTTGCCGATTTCTAGAGAAGAAGTAGCAGCAGGAGAAGGAGCATTGCAAACATGGATGGAGTTTTGACCAGAAACAATCAAAAAGTCGTCTACAAGCTTGCCATCGTTCATTAAGGCTTGAGCGCGGACTCCTGCATGGGTGGGAACTAAATCTTCTGCTTGGACTTCGGGAATTAGTTTTTGCAAACTTCTGGTGAAGGCTGCTTTACTAAAGGAACGAATGATTTCTTGGATGCCTTCATCAGCGTGTTTTGCTGCTAATTTCCAAAAACCAGGATAAGTGACAACTTCAAGAAAATCTCGCAGGTCAAAGTCGGTTTTTTTGTAACCTTCGCGTTTGAAAGATAGAACCGCGTTTGGCCCTGCGTGGACGCTACCATCAATCATTCGGGTAAAGTGGACACCCAGGAAGGGAAAATCTGGGTTGGGAACTGGGTAGATTAGAGTCTTGACCAGATAACGTTTTTCTGGGGTGAGTTCGTAGTATTCTCCCCGAAATGGGATAATTTTTGCTTGGGGTTCAACTTGACCTAATTTGGCGGTGCGATCGCTATGCAATCCAGTACAATTAATTACAAAGCGGGTTGCAAAGTTACCGTTGTTTGTTTCTAGTACCTGATTTTTACCACTTGAAGAGATTTTCAGAACTTTTGTATTGAGGTGTAAATCTCCACCCTGCTGTTGAATTAGCTGGGCATATTTCAAACAAACTTGCTTGTAATTAACAATACCAGTTGAGAATACCCGAAGCCCACCTACACATTTTACGTGAGGTTCAATTTCTTTGACTTCTTCGGGGCTAATTCTCTGGACTTCTATGCCATTATCTAAGCCGCGTTTGTAGAGATTTTCTAAGCGTGGTAGTTCTTGTTCTTCAGTTGCAACAATTACTTTACCACAAACTTCATGCTCAATTCCATGCTCTTGACAAAACTCTACCATAGAGCGGGAACCATCACGACAAAATTTAGCTTTGAAACTCCCTGGTTTATAGTAAATACCAGAATGAATCACCCCGCTATTATTGCCGGTTTGGTGAAATGCCCATTGGCTCTCTTTTTCGAGCACTAAAATACTTGCATTAGGATAGCGTTTTCCTAAAGCCAACGCTGTAGAGAGTCCAACTATTCCCCCACCTATAATCGCAAAATCATACATTAGTATTATCGCACTTAAAATTACAGTAAATCTTTGAACTGGGGAGTAGGGAGTGGGGAGTAGGGAGTAGGGAGTTAAATGCAATTAATAACTCCTGTACAGACGCGATTAATCGCGTCTCTCCTAACTCCCTTCCTACCAAACTTTCCAAGGAGCTTGACTGTTCTTCCATAGCCCCTCTAGATAGTTTTTATCGCGTAAAGTATCCATCGGTTGCCAAAAACCATCATGTCTAAAAGCTGATAGCTGTTCCATATCAGCTAGCTTTTCTAATGGCTCTTGTTCCCACACAGTAGAGTCATCAGCAATTAAGTTGATTACTTCTGGTTCTAACACAAAATAACCGCCATTAATCCAAGCTCCATCACCTTCAGGTTTTTCCCGAAAGCTGGTGATTTTAGTTTGCTCATATCCTAAGGAAATGGCTCCAAAACGTCCGGCTGGTTGAACGGCTGTGAGTGTTCCTAATGTATTTTGTTCTTTATGAAAATTAACTAGCTCGGTGATATTAATATCACTTACACCATCACCATAGGTGAAGCAAAAAGTCTCATTGCCAATATGTTCGCTGATTCGCTTTAAACGTCCGCCTGTCATTGTATTATCACCCGTATTTACTAAGGTGACACGCCAGGGTTCAGCATAACCAGAATGCACGTTCATCTGGTTAAATCTCATATCAAAGGTTACATCTGACATATGTAAGAAGTAGTTAGCAAAATACTCTTTAATTACATAACCTTTGTAACCACAACAAATGATGAAGTCATTAATGCCGTGGGCAGAGTAAGTTTTCATTATGTGCCACAGAATTGGCTTACCACCAATTTCAACCATCGGCTTAGGTCTGATACTGGTTTCTTCACTGAGGCGTGTACCAAGACCTCCAGCCAAAATCACCGCTTTCATGCAATTACCTCGGAGATTTGTAGGGATATTATTATCACGAAAGAATTCAGGAGTCAGGAGCCAGAATGGGCTAAACCTTAGCTATCCGCTAACAGAATTAAATTCTGTGCGCCTCCACCAAATCTATGATTTAGTGGTTCTCCATTAGTGGCGGTCACTGACTTGTGCCGAGCGCAGTCGAGGTAGCTTTGTCGTACTCCTACGGGGAAGCAAGCTACGCGTGGTCACTGAGCCTTGCCGAAGTGCAGCGTCTTGTAGAGAAGTGCGGGTCTAAATCCCCTACTTTCTTGTTCTGACTTCTGACTTCTGAATTCTTCTTCAATTGACTTTCTCGACATGAAGAGGATGCACTTAGAGAGGGAAAAATTGATTTCTTATTTCTTCTTCCCGTCAATAATCTAACTGTAATTTTCGGCAAAATTATAAAGGAAATATAAATTAAAATATTTTATATATAAAAGCTCTATGAATATCTAAAAACATGAAAATAAATTACTCAATTAAATAAAAATGTTACCTATAAAGTAACTAGGATTAGTTGTGCTAACCCTAGTCAGGCTTGGCTTCTGAAATCAAAACCAATAATATGCAAGTAACAAAACTTACTTGTTTTTAGTTAGTTTTTTCCACACTTGTTGAACTGTGGAATAAAGGGTCACATTTGTTTTCT
The DNA here is from genome assembly GCA_038249935.1 of Chroococcales cyanobacterium. Taxonomy (GTDB): domain Bacteria; phylum Cyanobacteriota; class Cyanobacteriia; order Cyanobacteriales; family Nostocaceae; genus Nostoc. The sequence continues at coordinate 10,266 of JBBSCU010000128.1, read as the reverse complement.
ACGACTACACACATATTACTGAGTGCTTGCTGATAATTATCCATATCATTTTGCTCAAGAAAGATTTTGGCAGATGCCTGTATATCTTCGATAGCTTTTGACTGGTTTTTGTTAGATTCACTACCGCCATATTGTGCCAGTTCATAGCGAAGCATACCTCGTTTGAGATACACTTTTGCTAGTTTAGGACTAATGGTTAATGCTTGGTTAAAGTCAGCGATCGCTAGATTATATTCTTGCTCATAATTGCTACTATATTGAGCAATTTGATAATATACAGCACCCCGTTGAAAGTAAGCTTCGGCTTGGGATGTATTAAGTTTTATTGCCTCAGTAAAATCTGCGATCGCTCTTTTGTAAGCTTGTTGAGATTCACCACTGTATTTAGCAATTTGGGCGCGGACAATCCCCCGTCTGATATGAGCTTCAATTTCTTTATTATCCAGTCCAATGGCGCGATTATAGTCGGCGATCGCTAGGTTATACTCTGTATCAGGATCGTTGCTATATTCAGCGAGCATATAGCGGGCATTACCCCGATTAACAAGAGCTTTGATTTGATTGGGGTTGATTTTGAGAGCTTGGCTATAATCTCCAACCGCCCCTTCGTAGTCTTTCAAGTTATAGCGGGCATTGCCACGATTGACAATAACTATAGCATGGGTAGGTTCTTGTTCAATTGCTTCAGTAAAGTTGACAATTGCTTTTTCATAGTCTCGCTCTTTGTAAGCAGCATCACCCTGCTGATGGTAATCTGCGAAGCTGAGTTTATTATTTATCTGGCTAGCCTGCAATGTTTGTTGAGTGTAAGCATTTTGGGAAACTAACGGCTGAGTAAATTTAATCATCACGTCCGCATATCCCAATAAACCAAAACCTAGCAAGCAACAAATAATCGGGTAAAACTTTGACCTCTTGAGAGGTTTATAAGATGAACGGCTTGGGGTAATTACTGGCTGCCAATAATTAGCTAATTGCGGTGACATCCCTCGCTGTGGAAAATGCGGTGTCTGAGTGTGGCGCTTTCTCGGTTTGATTCGCGGCTGTAGATGTTCTCTAGCTTCTATAGCCCGATGTGATGGAAAGGGGTCGCGTCCACCTAATCGCACAGTCCGCTCACACCAGGGACAGCTACGCATATGATTGTTGTAGCGATGCTGGGGATTTGTAGTACAGGTAATCAGGGAATCTTCGGCTTCAGCTATTGCTGAGAGCCAAGTTTGGGCACTGGGGCGCAGCAGTGGGTTGTTGTGACCCTCTTCAAAACAACGGACAAATAGCTCTTGTAAGCTGGGATGGAGAATTTCCCAAGCGGGTGCAACGGGTGTGGGAAGGTAGGGTACGTAGCGCTTTTGGCTGTAAGTGAAATGACCCGATGCAATGCGGGCTTCGTAGGGGGGTGGCTCAATAGCGCCTTGAAAAATCCCCGAAAATGGGTGGGTGCCTTCCATTAAGAGTTGAAATACCAGCACGGCTAACCCAAATAAATCGTGAGAGATTTCGCGATCGTGCTGGGCAAAAGTTTTATTCTGTAGTTCTGGTGGGGTAAACTCTGGTTTCCCGACTGGGCAACGGTAAACAACATTATTGTTTGGGTCGAGTACTTGAAAAGAGTCTGTGTCTATCAAAGTCACCAGTGCTGTGTCACTGACGAGGATATTTGACTCGTTCACATCACCAATGCAATATCCACTAGCGTGCAAAGCCGCAAAAGCTGCCGCCAGGTTTCGAGCCGTGCGGAGCAGGTACTGATAGTTGAATAGGGGGCAGTGTTGGCGACGGGTTCTAGGGTTGTAAAAGTCGATAATTGGACGCATCCCCTGAATACGTGGCATTAAAAAGCCAAGGATGCTATTTTTGCCATCTGCTGCCCGTAATAAATCTTCTGGCCAAGCGATTGAGATATGCCCCAAACTAGCCGTCGGGTTTTCCGGCGGGTTAGCAAGCATCGCTTGGAGTTTATCAGCATGGGCAGTCGTTGGCTTGTGGTAAATCTTCGCCACCAAGTTGTTATCGGATGGCACTGTATAAACACAAGCTTCACCGCCACGCCCCAAACTGACACTGAGGCTGAGGATTTCTTTTCTAGGAGAACAACGTAGTACCTGCATAATCAAATTACCGCTAACGGGAGTTATTGTAAGATGTGAAACCTGTAGATTTATTGCTTATGAGTTGTTGAATGCAGCTATAATGAGTGTCAAATCATCATCAGTGCGTTGCGTAATCCGTTCTGAGTGTAAAAATTTTACCAATTGCTCCTTAGCTTCTGTCTTATCCTCGGTATTGGCGACAAATTCAAACAGTGGAAAAAAGAAGGGTTTGTGAGGTTCGCCAACAACCATGTTTAAAGCCAGCATTTGGAGTCCGTCAGTGATTATACCAACATTGGCTATGTCTGTGCGCCATAATCTCATCTGCGCTGTATCTAAGGCAGTTGGCGAAGTCAAAAAAGTGGTTTCGTTGATATATTCGCCACTGTCAGGCATCGTCAGTGCGAGGAGGTTGCCCGTGCAATCTTTTGCCACTGCCAAACCATCACCTATCTGTGCTACAGCTACAAGTTCTGGTGTAGCGACCATCATAATTAAGGTAGTTGCTAAATCTTGAGGCTGTTTGTCACAAGCAGCCGCCTCATCCTCCACAGCTTTTTTAGCCGCTAGCATGGCATCATTTAAAAGCGATCGCACATAGGCATCATCAGTCAAAATGCTTCGGGTCAGTCCTTTAGTGGAAATGTTTTCTATTGCTGTTTCCACAGCAACCATCGCTCCCACTTTCCCAAGGCTAGCAGAACCTGCGCCATCTGCTGCGGCCGCCACTAAAATATTATCTGACAATACCTGCCAGTGATGAGCATCCTGACATAACTGGTTGTTTTTTAAGTGACTTGTACCACATACAGACGCAGCCACAATCCGCCATTGAGCAATCTGTTTTGATATGTTCATAGATTTTTTTCCAACAGCTTGATGTTTACACAGCTAGCTGCAAGCTTTAATTAAACAGTCCCCCAACCAATGGGCGGTAGTGCCACCTGTTCGTCCATCTGCGAATGAGAAACAGCTGACATACTAGTTGACAACCAGACAAACATCTCAATAAAATTTAATCCTTTGAGTTTCAGGGGGGTACGCACAGCTATTTGATTTAAACGTGTCATGTTCGCATTTTCTACACCTACTGTAAAAAATGCTACGCGCTTACTTGCTTCATCTCCTTGTAGTCGCTGGGCTGCTTGTTCTACCACCTGCTCTAACTCGCCTTGCGGTTCTCCATCGGTAATCATGAATACCCAAGGACGATAGTAAGCAATGCCATTGGCACGATACTGAGATTTCCGCTCTTGAATTATGTCCAAAGCTTTATGAATTCCTGCACCCATCGTAGTCAAACCCTGTGCTGTCAAAATGGGCGGATTGAATTGATCGGCAGTCACAAAATCTTGTATGACATTGATATTACTATCAAAAGTGACGATCGCTATTTCCACCCGTCTTGCGGCTAAGGAATTTTTGACTAATTCATCCTTTAAGCTTAGTAAACCCTGATTTAAAGCCTCAATCGGATCTCCTTGCATCGAGCCAGATGTGTCTAGTAAAAGGACACAAGGACAACGTGGTTCTGGATTTTCGGCAAATTCTACTACTTCATCAAGTCTTAATGTATCAGGCATAACGTTTTGTGTTATGTTAAAGTTCAAAACCTTATTTCCCTTTTCTCAAAGTATAGAGTTTTAATCGACGAAGCGATTATAGATATAGTATCTAGTGGTAGATGCTCTAATCTTTATTAAACAAATTATCTTAACCAAGTTTTCTACATAATATTTAAGAAGAACTTGAGCATGGCTTAGTTTAGCAAAAAATAGTTTATCAAAACCCAGCATTACCTGCTGTAGTGGATCTACCAAAAATTTATACCCATTAAACTTAATGTACAATAAATACGTAAACTTTCCTCGATAAGTTTTTAAAGATTTTATGTAGGAGAATCGCTCCTTTATAGAAAACTTATTAACCATAATTAAGATTATTAGCTTTAAAAGTGTACTTATGTAGCTGTGCGAACTTTGAATCAAGTTTGTCTACGAAGTGAGTCGGTATAAATAAATGTAGTTATTAGGGTCTTCAACTAAGAGTTGTCGGTAGTTAATAAAACTAGAATTAACTGACATCTACTACTAGTCTAGCCATAATGAGTGTTTACCTTTATTCATCCTCACTGTACTTGAGACAACTGTTCAGCAGTAGGGAAACTCGAAGTCCCCATAGAGTGTGGATTAAGGCGGCAGGAAGAGAAGTTTTTCATGTATCTTTTGGTATACCCAGTTCATGATGGCTACTTGTTTTTTATTTGTCAGTAAAAGGTATAAAATATGCTAGTTGAATTTATATGTATTATAAATTTTGATATATAAGTACATATTTTAAAAGAAATAATTTGTACGTAGAGAAATATCACAACAAAGAAAATACTTTATAACTGATATTTTCAATCTACAAATATTTGATTGCTATTCCGCAAAAAACTTGAGAAATATGAATAATTCAGGTACATTCATCAAACTACGTCCTCTAAATTTGTTAAGACAATTATCCAATTGCTCTGACAGTACTTGTTTACAAGCATTGAGTAACTCAGTCTCTTGGTCAATTTACTTAGAACAGGGCAAAATAACCTATGCTACCCATTCAGTAGAACCCTTTGATCGATTAGAGCGTCATTTGCGTCGCCTTAGTTACCAAATTCCACTACTTACCAGCGAGGTTCGTGTTCAAGTACGTCTGATGTTTGAACCTGACTCACACAGTCAGTTAATTGAACATGATAGCAATTCTAGAAGCCACCCTCTTGAATATCAGGCTATATCCTGGCTTGTTAGTCAACAACATATACATTCTACACAAGCAGCAGTCCTGATTCAAGAATTGGTTAAAGAGGTAATTGAATCATTTTTGCTACTCAAAGAAGGTATCTATGAATTAACAGAACCACTTGATATAATACCAAAAACTTGCAGGCTAGATGTGGAACAAATTCTAGAATATTGCCAAGTAAGATTACAGAATTGGCAGACTTTGGTTCCCCAAATTTCTTCTCAATATCAACGTCCATATCTGTTGATTAACAGCAAATTTGACGAAAAAGATTTACCAAACCTCCAGCCAGATTTAACTAACTGGATGAAGGGTTTCAGCTTGTGTCATCTAGCTGCAATTTTGAATCAAGATGAAATCCAACTGGCTCGAAGTTTATACCCTTACATCCTTAAGGGTGCGATTATCTTGCATGAACCTGATCCACCTTATGATAAATTACCAAAGATATTTGAAGAGCGATCGCTACGAGGGGCTACGCCTACGCTATTATCAAAATTGAGTCCAGAGTTAGTTGACACTAAAGAAAAACTAAGCACTATCGTCAACCCTTACCCAGATATTTCTGAAGGAAATATAGCTTCTGTTCAGCGATTACCACATATTTCTGCTCCTTCAAAAGAAAACTTTCAGGAACCAACAATATTAAATAACATAAATCCTGCTTCTCAAAGAGTAACGGCTGCTACTGTAACTACACAAAAAGTCCACAAAATCGTTTCTGTAGATGATAGCCCGACAATTCTTAAAGAAATTAGCTATTTTTTAGAAAATGAAAATTTTTCTGTAGTTACTATTAACGATCCAGTAAAAGCCGTTTTGTCAATTATCAGACACAAACCAGACTTAATTTTGCTAGATTTAAATATGCTAGGAATTGATGGTTATGAGTTGTGTCGAATTATCCGAAATAATTCAATATTTAAGAAGACTCCCATTATTTTTGTCACTGGGAGTAAAGGAATTGTAGACAAAGTAAAAGCGAAATTGGTAGGAGCATCTGGATATCTGACTAAACCATTTACTCGCACTGAATTATTGAAAATAGTCTTTATGCATTTGACTTAAGTTAACCACTCCAATGAGTCTTTTTTCTGTACATTACTTTGTGCGATAATCTCCAGATGACTACTAATCTAGAAATTGACGAAAACTTAATTAAGGAAGCTCTCGAACTTGGTGGTCATCCAACTAAGGATGCCGTTGTTGAAGAGGCATTACGAGAGTATGTGCAACGTCGAAAGCAACTGAAAATTTTGGAGCTATTTGGCACAATTGAACACGACGATGATTATCACTACAAGCAACAGCGCCGGAATTAAGAATACTTGTAGGTTGGGTTGAATTAAGTGAAAGCCAACAAACCCCGCAAAATGTTGGGTTTCGTTCCTCAACCCAACCTACACATTAAATATTTGGTGATAACTTCTCAGGCTCACTGTCCCACCAAATAAAAATATGAGTATCTAATAAAACCTTCATAAACCCCAAAAAGAATCTGGTAAAGGATCATCAAAATCATCACTCATTACCATAGAGCCACGATTTAAACCCGCTTTGGGAACTACAGGCTGTTCTTGGGTTTGAGACAAAGGCAAAACCCTTGCCCAAGGAACACCCTGCCGAGTTAGCGTCACTTCAACATGATTTTGGATATCTGACAATAAATCAGCTAAATTATCCGATAAGTCAGCAATATCGAAAGTTTTTGATGACATTTTTATTTATGCCCTACTCATTACCAGCATTATATTAGGAGTCCTAAATCAATTGCTCGCAGCAAAAAGTTGGGTTTGTTGAGAACAGAAGCCAAGACGCCAAGAAAAAATTACCATGAGAGACTGTTCTGCCAGTCTAACGTAGTAGGATTGTTCAAGTAAAAGGGTACGCCTTGCGGGATGAGTAGCCATCGATCGCTAGTAAACACCCTAAAATTAGAGCAAAAGATAATTCCTAAAAAAAAGCACACTCCATGCGTATTTCTCTAAATTGGCTGCGCGAATTAGTAGAGATAAAACTTAGTCCAGAAGAATTAGCCGAAACCCTGACAATGGCGGGGTTTGAGGTTGAAGAGATTGAAGACCGCCGCACTTGGGCAAATGGCGTGGTTATCGGGAAAGTGCTTGAGCGTCAACCCCATCCCAACGCCGATAAATTGAGTGTTTGCCAAGTCGATATCGGTGCAGGTGAGATTTTAAATATTGTCTGTGGTGCTGCCAATGTGAAGGCAGATATCTATGTGCCGGTGGCAACTACGGGTACTTACTTACCCCAGATAGATTTAAAAATTAAACCTGCAAAACTGCGTGGTGTCTCATCCCAGGGGATGATTTGTTCTTTAAAGGAACTCGGTTTGCCCACAGATGTAGACGGAATTCATATTTTTACCCAAGAAAATTTACCATTGGGTAGTGATGTGCGTCCGTTGTTGGGTCTAGATGATGTAATTTTAGACCTCACTGCAACTGCTAATCGCGCTGATGCTCTGAGTATGGTAGGCGTAGCGCGGGAAGTAGCAGCTTTGACGGGTGGAAAGTTGAGCATTTTTCAACCGGGTGAAGTCTCTATTCCCAAAAATGCCGGAAATTTAGCTTTAAAAATTGCCGACACCCAAGCTTGTCCTGCATACATCGGTACGGTAATTGAACAGGTCAAAATTGCCCCGTCTCCCGAATGGTTGCAACAGCGTTTGCGGGCTGCTGGGGTACGTCCCATAAGTAATGTTGTGGACATTACTAACTACGTTTTGTTGGAATGGGGACAACCACTGCACGCCTTTGATGGCGATCGCCTACAATCTGTTACAAATGGCGAAAATTTAACCATCGGCGTTCGCTTCGCCACTGCTGGAGAATCCCTCAAAACCCTGGATGGACAAACTCGCACTCTAGCATCCCAAAATTTGTTAATTACCGCTAACGACAAACCCGTTGCACTGGCGGGAGTCATGGGTGGACAAGAAACAGAAGTCCATGAAGGGACTCAAAGCCTAGTTTTAGAAGCAGCTTTATTTGATTCCGTGGCAATTCGCCGTTCTTCCCGGAGTGTTGGCTTAAGAAGTGAGGCTTCTGGCAGATATGAACGGGGAGTCAACCGGGCTGAGTTGGAAATAGCTAATCGCCGCGCTTTGTCCTTAATTAGCGAATTGGCTAGTGGAATTATTGTCCAGCAGGAAATTGCCGACACCCGCCCCGATCCGTCTACCTGGAGTCGTTCCATCGCACTGCGCTTAGACCGAGTTAATCAAATACTAGGGCCAATCGACTTGGAAGACGACATGGGAGAACTCCAAGGGGAAGATGTTGAGCGTGTCCTGACTGCATTGGGATGTCAATTGACTCCTTCAGGAGAAGATACCACCCATCAACGTACATGGTCAGTTTCCGTACCACCCTACCGTTACCGCGACTTAGAGCGAGAAATTGATTTAATTGAAGAAATTGCCCGTCTCTATGGCTACAATAAATTTTGCGATACCTTACCAGAAAAAGCGGAAGCTGGTTATTTGCCTTTAGATCAAGAACTGATTCGTAAGTTACGAGCTTTCCTCCGCGCTGAAGGGTTGACAGAATTAATCCATTATTCTTTAGTCAAACCAGGAGAAGACAGAAATATAGTCCTGTCAAACCCCTTATTTGCAGAATATTCAGCGCTGCGAACCGATTTGATATCTGGTTTAGTTGATGCCTTTCAATATAATTTAGAGCAGGGTAATGGTGCCCTCAATGGCTTTGAAATCGGACAAATTTTCTGGCAAGAAGAAGACGGTTTGGAAGAAACAGAAGCTCTTGCTGGGATTGTGGGAGGCGATCGCACCCTTGGGAAATGGTCAAAAAGTGGACGCGAAGAACCCATCACCTGGTTTGAAGCCAAAGGCATTTTAGAAAGTGTATTTCGGCAACTTAGCTTGGAAATCGAATTTCAACCCGATCGCCGCGACGATCGCTTACATCCAGGACGCACCGCTTCTTTGTGGATTCGGGGTAACAGACTGGGTATTTTTGGTCAACTCCATCCCCAACTGCGGCGAGAAAAAGGTTTACCAGATTCCGTTTATGTTTTCCAGTTGGATCTAAATGTGGTTTTAGATTCTCTAGAACAAGATGAAATTCTCACGCCGGCATTCCAGCCCTATTCTACCTATCCAGCTAGCGATCGCGACATCGCCTTTTTCGCACCGGTGAAAGTCTCTGTTGTCGAACTGGAAAAAACAATTACCCAAGCTGGTAAAGATTTGCTCGAATCAGTGGAATTATTTGATGAATATCGTGGTGAAAATGTCCCGGAAGGACAGCGGAGTTTGGCATTTCGCTTAATTTATCGGGCAAGCGATCGCACCCTCACCGAGGCAGAAATCGAACCAGTACACAATAAAGTCCGTGAAGCTTTGGTGGAAAAATTTGGAGTGAACCTGAGAAGTTAGCAGTACAGACGCGATTAATCGCGTCTGTTTTTTGGTCATACCCATTTGTTATTTCAGCGTACCCATTTGTTATTTCGGCATACCCATTGACCTCTCTCCAAACCTCTCTCCTAAAAGGAGAGAGGCTTTGCTTTAAATCTTACTCCCCTTCCCTTGCAGGGAAGGGGCTGGGGGTTAGGTCTGTATTCGACTCAAGCGAGAAGCGCTATATTCGCAGTAGATTGATTGGGGCGATTAGAGTTATTTGAAACCCTATATTTAACCATTGGACTACATCTATAATATTACTCAACAGTATTTACTATATTATTTGGTATAATCGAACTCATAAGTAAATAGTAAATTTTCAGTAATCAACGATGATAGAATTTGCCGCCATTACTTCATTGATTAGTAAATATGCTCCTCAAACTAGTCAACTAATCATTAAACAAGCTCAAAAAACGAAGCTGTTATCAAAGTTTTACAGGAATTAAAACTTAATCCTACCCAAATTCCTGATAATGTTGATGGGGTTTATGCTTACACTCTGGTAAAATATTGTGTATTTAAGCCTGAAGCAATTTTAAAGCTGTTTAGAGAGAAAGTAATTAAAGATTATTTTTGGGATGCTTACAGTTCTAATGCTCCCTTTAAATTCGTAGAGGATACAAAAAAATTTATAACTCAAAATAGTGAACTAAAAACACAGATAATTAATGCTAAAATTAATTTTTCGGCGGAATTAGAAGAATTTGGCGAAGCTTTTATTGCAGTTGCTAAACAAACGAAAGCCTCAAGATTTCAGCCTTATCCAGATTGGAACTTAGATGTTTATCCCAAAGAGTTTAAAGCCTTAATATTTGAAAAAACTCGCTTATTTTGCGGTCGTGATTTTGTTTTTCAGGCTATTCAAGAGTTCTTCATAAGCAAACCCAAGGGTTATTTTACTGTGATTGGGGATGCAGGGATGGGTAAAAGTGC
>JBBSCU010000127.1:0-15291 GCA_038249935.1 Chroococcales cyanobacterium | reverse complement strand
TAGGGGCACGGTATGCCCTGCCCCTACGGGTGTACCTCACGTAAACGAGAACTGCTCCTATCTATTTCGTAAAATTTCGTGAGGCGCTATTATTTGACTCATTATAAAATAAAAATAAGACGGTGATTTGTATAATTCGGAATTTCCCCACCACTCAGCATAAAAATCCGCAAATATACCATATATTCTATACGGTGTTTGATTTTATTCTGGGTATCCTAAGAAAGGAAAGGTTCGATGATCGATTCCGAGGAAAAAGTTGACAACTTATGTATAAGCTGAGAAAACAGCTAGAACTTCTACCGCAAAAACTGATTGAACAATTAGCCATCTCATTCCAAAAAATCAATCCTGAGCAAAAGGGCTGGAATACACCCTCATAGCAATTTTGAGATCACAGATGGCGACAAATTTGCTCAATTAAATTTTTCCAAAAGTGGAGTCTAAAACTCGGAAGTTATGAAAGCAGTATTTTTCCGACTAAGACATAAAGATATGAGAATTTGAGGAACAGCCATGCTAGGAAATGAGCGGGAAAAAATACGCCATCTGTTAGTTATTCAAGACCAGAAAGGGCGGCAGACTATCCCCCTGCAAGAGACTACTTATTCTCTGGGGCGGCATTCTGCAAACACTATTGTCCTAACTTCCCGGTCAGTATCAATGCAACATGCAATTTTATTGCGAGTAACTGTTCCAGAGACTGACCAATATGGCTTCCAGATTATTGATGGCAACTACAAAGGGAAAGGAAGTACTAATGGCTTATTCGTGAATGGCACTAAATGCTTCTCTCACAACCTCAGGCATTGCGATGTCATTGCGTTTGGTAATAATCAAGCTCAAGCCAAATATTATTCTATTTCCCATCTCTCAGAACAAGCATTTTCGGAATTTTGTGATGTTGAAGACTTATCTGATTTCCTGTCAGAGCAAGCCAGTTATGCTAATCCTTTTCAAACCGTAGCTATTGATCCTACCTTTGAAGCAGGTAGTGAATCTGCCCTAGCTCGTCTAGCATCTTTCCCTGAACTTATCCCCAATCCAATTATTGAGATGGATTTCGAGGGAAAAGTGACTTATCTCAATCCAGCCGCAACTCTCAAGTTTCCCAAACTCAGGGAAGTTGGAACCAAACACCCTATTTTAACAGGACTCCTAAGTGAAGTTAAGAATCTAGAAAAAAATTCTTTTGTGCGGGAGGTAGAAGTAGGCACAGAAGTTTTTGAACAATCCGTTCTCTACCTTCCTGAAAGTGATCTAATTAGAACTTTTATTATTAGGGATATTACAGAGCAAAAGCAAGCCACAGCCGAACTCCACCAGCGCGATCGCTTATTACAGGCAGTTGCAGAAGCCGCCAATTATTTGCTAGGGGAAATGAATTACGAAACAGGTATTGATCGATCTCTAGCTGTACTGGGTGAAGCTGCCAAGGCAGATCGTACCTATCTTTTTCAGAATCATCTCCATCCTGATACAGGGGAAATAGCAGTGAGTCTACGGTTTGAATGGACACAATCCTTTATCGAACCTACCCAGCACCATTGGCAGAATCAGCCTTATCAAGCTTCTGGATTAGCCCGTTGGTACACTGTTCTCTCTAGCGGTCAGTCGATTAGCGGACTCACCCAAAATTTTCCTGTCGCCGAACAAGAATTCCTGATTCGAGATGGTATTCAATCCCTTCTCCTGGTGCCTCTCCGGTTGGAAAATGAATTCTGGGGTTATCTTGGCTTGGCAGACTGCACCTTTGAGCGTCATTGGTCAAAGCACGAAGAATCTACCCTTTTGACGCTGGCTGCCAGTATCACTGGTGCGCGGCAGCGTCAACGGGCAGAAGAAACAATTCGCTATCAAGCCCTCCATGATATGCTCACAGGGTTGCCCAATCGCCTACTATTTAACGAGATGCTTGGCAAAACCATGTCCAACGCAATTCGGAATGGGGAAAGTTTAGCTGTGATCTTCCTCGACTTGGATCGCTTTAAGGTGATCAATGACACTCTGGGGCATACACTGGGAGACCAGTTATTACAAAGCGTTGCTCAAAGATTAAAAGATTCACTCAGAAAGGGAGATACCGTAGCTCGTTGGGGAGGCGATGAATTCACTATTTTACTTCCCCGAGTTAGTAATATCGAAGAGATAACCCAGGTGGCACAGAGAATTTTACAAATGTTAGAGGATGCGTTCCACCTTCAAGGGCATGAACTTTATATAAGTGCTAGCCTTGGTATTGCGTTACTTGATCACAACAGTTCTGACCCTGAAATACTGATCCAACACGCTGATGCTGCTTTGTACCATGCTAAAGACAAAGGGCGGAATAACTACCAATTTTACAGTGTTTCCCTGAATGCTAAGAATCCTGAACTCCTGACTTTAGAAAAGAGCTTGCGCTATGCTCTACAACGCAAAGAGTTTTCGGTGTACTATCAACCTCGTGTGAACATTGCCACACAGCAAATTACTGGTATGGAAGCTCTATTGCGTTGGCAGCATCCAGAGATGGGATTGGTTGCACCCAATGTCTTCATTCCCCTCGCTGAAGAAAGTGGATTAATTATTCCCATAGGCGAATGGGTGCTGCGGACAGCTTGTAGCCAAAATAAAGCCTGGCAAGATGCAGGATTACCACCCCTGATGATCGCTGTTAATTTTTCTCTTAAACAGTTCCGTCAATCCAATTTGCTGGAGACTATAGCCAAAATTTTAGAACAAACGGGGCTAGAACCACACTTTTTGGAGTTAGAAATTACTGAAAGCACGGTCATTGAGGATCTAGACTTCACCATAATGGTGTTACATGAACTACAGCAAATGGGCGTTCACATCTCCATCGATGACTTTGGTACTGGACATTCTTCCCTCTCCCGCATACAGCTTTTGCCACTCCACAATCTGAAAATCGACAAGTCTTTTGTCCAAGATTTAACGCAGGATGTTAAAGTAGCTCATATTATTAAGGCCATAGTTAGTTTGGGGCATAGCTTGGGGTTAAAGCTGATAGCCGAAGGGGTAGAGAAGGAAGAAGAACTGGAGTTTTTGAAATCTATCAACTGCGAAGATGTCCAAGGCTTTCTATTCTACCGACCACTTTCTGCCCAGAAAGCAACAGAAATTCTCGAAGGTAAACGAACAACACTCTAGCTTTCAAAAATCAAATTTCTACGGCAATAACGGTTTACGTCAAAATTATCTAAGTGTTCAGAAAATTTTACTCAGTTCAAGCCCCTGAAAAGTAGACTTTTTAGGGCTTTTTCTCTCTAAGCGGGTGGCGGGAATCGAACCCGCATTAATAGCTTGGAAGGCTATAGTTTTGCCACTAAACTACACCCGCAAATCTGCAACTCCATAAACATAACACAGTTTTTGTAAAAATTCAAGTATTTAATTGGAATTGACAGGCTGGATTTTGATGCGTACAAACAGATTGCTCAAATCTGGTTTTGTGCCATCGTTGTTGTGAGCAGCAAGAAAGTTTTCTGTTTTGAAAACCTCGCTAATGACGCGCTCATACGTGCTTTTTTCACTTTGTAGTCTTGCTGGTTCTATCTCTATAACTACAGCCTGTCGAAAGTTACCATTGTTATCAATTACCAAGCTAGCAAGGATCTGTGCAGGTTGAACTTCGGAATCGCGGGGGAGAAAACTTGAGTCCAATTGTTTTGTGTTGCTGCCCCTGTATAAAGCGATAACGTCGGGTAAAGCATCTTGTCGCAATCTTCCTGCTTGTATCAAGTTACTTACTTCGTCTCTAAGTAAAGCGGCTACTATTGCTACCGATGCTCCCTGTGTTGAAGTTGGTGGAGTTTTCTCAGTGGGAGTTTGTGGGGTTTCTCTGGTAGGAGTTTGTGGGGTTTCCTCAGTGGAAGTAGGTGGGGTTTCTCTCGTAGGAGTTTGTGGAGTTTCCTCGGTGGAAGTAGGTGGAGTTTCTCTTGTAGAAGTGGGTGGAGTTTCTCTCGTAGGAGTTTGTGGAGTCTCCTGAGTGCGGATACCTGGAGTTTCACGGTTTTCAGCTTTTGAAACTGGTGGTTCCGATGGAATACCTGTTGGTAATGGCGTTCCCTTTCCCAGTTTGATTTCTTGACGGCGGTTCAAAGGGAGATTACTAACTGGAACTTTAGATATCGGTGTCGGTGTCGGTGTGGGAACTGTCTGTTGCCGAAAGGGTGGGCTACTAGGTTTAGATGCGTAAGTTCGGCTCTTCTGCTGGAGATTCTCAGTTGAATTTGTTACGCCAACATTTTGATTTATTGACGGTGAACGTGCTGGTATAAACTTTTGATTTGTAGATAGTCGCTTTGGCGAAACTATTTTAGCTGTTGATTTTGTTTTGGGAGCAATGTCTATCAATTCAATGGGAACAGCAGATTGACTTTGCTCGGGAAACCACAGACTAAATGCATTAGATGAGCGCATCAGCCAGAAGGCCAGCAAGTGCAGAGAGACTGAACCAATAACAATAAAAATCCACAACCCTGGTGGGTCAGTGTGTCGCCTCCAGATTTTGGCTGGAATTGGAGTTTTGCCTGCAACTGATGGTGTCATATTATATTTTAAACTGGATATGATTAGGCACTCTTAACTAATTGCTAATGCTTTACAATACCAATCTAAATTTTAGCGATTAACTATTGCCTCTGGTGTAACAGCAAAGGTTAAAACTGTTTCATCTACTCCTTTAAGTTCTAACGGGCTACCTTTAGTAATTTCTTCTTCCTGCAAATAATCTGCCACGGCAGCAGAAACCAAGATCGTACCGGGAAGAGCGGCAGCTTGCAACCTTGCAGCAATATTCACACTTGGGCCAATGGCAGTATAATCAGCACGTAGAGCGCTACCAAACATTCCCACAACAGCTGTACCTTGGTGGATACCGCACCGGAATTGTACGCTAGAAAGTTTGTCGCCATCGAATACACCTTGGTCTCGCCAGCGCTGGTTCAAGTCAGCCAATGAGTGGTGCATTGCTCTTGCTGTATTGATGGCACGACGCACCTGTTCATTGGGGGTTAGTTCTTCCGGGGCTCCGTATAAAGCTAAAATAGCGTCTCCCATAAATTTATCTACAGTGCCGCCATTGCCAAATACAACCTTGGTCATAACTTCTAAATATTCATTCAACAACTCTGCTACTCGCCGTGATCTGAGAGTATTTGATAGCTGTGTAAAACCCACAATGTCACTAAACAAAACTGTAATTAAGCGTGGTTCTGGGCGCAAATCTAACGTTAAATCTCCGGTTGCGGCTTTCTGCACCAATACAGCCGGCAAAAAGCGCTTTAGCACCGATTCTGTTAGATAAGTATTTAACTCGACAATTCGGCGTTCATTTTCCTTCAACGCTAAAAGATTGCGAACTTCCGCCAAAAGTTCCCGGTCATTGAATGGTTTTGCTAAATAAGCATCTGCGCCCTGTTCTGTACCTTCGATGCGGGTTTCTTGGTCTACTTTCGCTGTCAGCAGAATGATTGGTATTCCTTTCAATCTGTCCTCATTGCGGATCATCTGAATCATCTCAAGTCCGCTTACCAAGGGCATCATTAAGTCAGTCACAATCAAGTTTGGTATAATTTCCTTAGCGATCGCATACCCTTCCGAACCGTTACGAGCTGTCTGGACATAATACCCGTTGCGACGGAAAATTTCAGATACATAGTTTCGCAAATCCGGGTTGTCATCTACAACTAAAATTGAGGAGCCAGCCGTGTGCGGGGGTTCCTCCTGTTGAGCGGTTTGGCGTTGCTGAGTTTTAAGGGCTGAGTCTTGAGTATCAATACTGGGGGAAAAGTTTCTTGTAATATCTTCAATATTGTCTGTTGTTGATTCTACCAGTTCTAAATCAGCCAATTCTACGCTAGCGCGGCTCCTATTCAGTTCTACAGCCGTTTCTAGTACTTGTGGTGCGGGTAAATGAGCATTTCCAGTCACCAGCCATAAACTAAAGGTAGTGCCTTCGCCGTAAACTGATTCTACAGTGACTTGACCACCATGTAATTCTACCAACTCTTTAACTAAAGCTAAACCCAAACCACTGCCTTCATAGGAGCGGTTTGCTGAACCTTCAGCTTGGCGGAAGCGCTCAAATAGGTAGGGAATCTGTTCTTTAACAATGCCAATTCCAGTATCTTGTACTTGCAATATGCAACGATCGCCTTCAGATTTGAGTCTGACTTTGATCGTGCCACCTTCGGGAGTAAACTTCATGGCATTTGACAGAAGGTTGTAAACCACCTTGTCAAATTTTTCCATATCCAAGTACACCGGAGAACATTCATCTAACTGGGTGTCGAGATGCAGTCCCTTTTTCTCACAGTAGGGGCGAAAAGACTCAACAATTTGGCTGACAAATTCGACTAAATCGCAAGGGCGGAAGCTAGGCTGCATTCTCCCTGCATCTAGACGTTGTAGATCGAGAAGTTGATTTACCAGTCGTAGTAAGCGGCGGGAGTTACGCAGGGCGATCGCACTTTGAGAGTAAGATAATCCTTCACCAGCCGCCACCGCCGACTCTAAAGGCCCTTGAATCAAGGTGATCGGTGTACGAAACTCGTGGGAGATATTTTGGAAAAATTCGGTTTTTTGTTTGTCTAATTCCAGTAAACGTTCCGCTTGTTCACGAGTCTTTTGATACAAGTGTGACTGCTGCACAGCGATCGCGGCTTGAGCGGCTACAGCTTTAGCCAAATCAATATCAGATGACAGCCATCGGCGGACTTTATTACCTTCATGCATGGTAATACTACCGATACATTTACCATCAGCTAATAATGGCACAAACATTAGCGATCGCCCTGGCATTTTTAAAGACAAATTAAAACCCTGCACATCTGAGGGAGAATGGCTCACATTACCAATTACCACAGGTTCACGTGTCTGTAGCATTTGTTGAAGGATTGGATTCTCCTGTATAGATGCTTGAGAGTAGGGTATTCTCTGGGTAAATAAGTTATTATTGCTGCTTAAATTTTTGTCTAGAGATGGCGATGCCTGGTTTGGGCTGTGCCTACGCAAATTTTCAGGATGTTGAAAACTGTCATACAAGCCTACACACTGGACAAACTCATCTTCCTCTGTCCACAGAGACAGAACACAGCCATCGACTTGTAAGGCTTGTCCCAGTTGTTGGGTGATCGCCGCAAAAATATCTTGAGGGTCTAAGCTAGAGCGAATCGCGCTAGTAATCGTATTAATTAAGGCTTCTCGCTTGGCAAGGGCACGTACTTGTTCGTAAGCATAAGCTTGAGACAAAGCCAAGGCTGCCTGATCCGCTACCATCAACACTAGCTGCACCTCATCATCCCCCCAGAAGCGGGGCACAGAACACTGGTGCAGTGCCAGCACTGCCATCAGTTCTTGTTGGCAGATCAATGGCACAACTAAGCTAGAACAAATGTTAGCGGCAGCAAAAGCTTCCCCACGTTGACGCAGCTCGGGAGTATTACCCTGAATGCGATCGTCATCGATCACATCATGAATCACTTGGACTTCACGGGTTTCCCACACAGTTTGAATCAAAAGAGGCTGAGGGGAAACAAGAGGATGGGGAGACTCAAAACTTCCTTTGGAGATAGGGGAGAGAGAAGGGATAGGAGACACAGACGTAAGACTTACTGCAACTTCCCCTCTGCTCCTCTGCTGCTCTGCACCCCAGATCCCATGCTCCCCTACTTCTTTAGAAAGAGCCTTCTGATAAATAAATCCTTTATCCGCCAACTGCTCATCTTGGAAGGGACGCAACAGGCAAACATCCACCTCCAACATATGACCCACTGTATCTACAATTGCCTGCAAAATTTGCCGATAGTCTAAGGCACTGCGAATCGTATTTGTGACGGTATTTAGCAGCGATTCTTGTCGGAGTGTGCGGGTAAGTTCGCGGGTGCGAGCTTTGAGGACATTGTGGGTATCCAAAGCTTGGCGTACCACTGCTTTGAGTTCCTCTGCTTCCCACGGTTTAGTGACATATTTGAATACCTTACCAGCGTTGATTGCTTCTACCAGGTCTTCGACATCGGTGTAGCCAGTTAAAATAATCCGAATAATATCTGGATATTGAGTTGCTGTTAGGCTCAAAAATTCTGTACCGCTCATCATCGGCATCCGCTGATCGGAGATGATCACTGCGACCTCTCCCTCTTGAGCCAGCAGATCTAGCGCCGCAGGACCAGAGATTGCCCTCAGCACTTTATAGTCGCGATAGAAAGTGCGATAAAGCAAGTCAAGGTTGTCTGGTTCGTCATCGACAACCAAAATTTTAGGCTTACTGTTTGCTTGGGATTTCATGCACCGCGTTCCTGCTGCAACGGCAGTCGGATAAAGAATAATCTGGTCAGGTAAGGATTTTTATAAGTCAGGTAAAAGCAGAGCATTTCGACCAATAAAGCTGCTTGACTACATGACTGCTGAGTGTAGGAGCGTTTGCTCACAGTAATTTGTCTCAATGGCTTGTGCCGATTACCATTTACTTTAATGCAGTGTAATTGCTTTCATAATCAGTTTTAGGGTTACAGAGTCGATGATTGCTTGCCAAATCTTCTTTCACCTCCAGTGAGCAATGTCTCATATTACACACAGCGCTCATAGCTAGTTGAAAAATCTAGATGAAGCTGTATATTAAGTTTTCCCTCCGCAGCAGTTTTACTAACACTTGCAGGTAAATTTTATTTATGGTAGTCGTGGTAGAGTCAAAAATATTAAAACAATAAGATTTAAAGCCTAAAGTATACTATTAGACAGATGCCGCTTTGGAATTTAGCAATCAGAACTATCATTAAAATAAGTGTTAGTGGTCAAAAAGTTGGCAATTGGGAATTAAATAATCTTGCAGATTTTTGCCCCAGTACCTGTACAGCCTGTTTTTATGACCTAGTAACCCAGTAATGTTAGTGTAACGGCAAATGCAAAAACAAGTTCAGTGCTGCAACCAAAGGTAGTTTTAAACCAGAGTTTGCCGTTGGTGTACTTACCTAACAATTTTGTGAGTGCTGCCCACAGACAGGTTATGCTATATTTTCTGCCCAATTACCTAAACCTGTACTACTTTACAAATATTTTTGTGATAAACGGACTAATCTCCTCTCTATCTCAAACAAGAGATATACTTGAACCTACTAAACTTAAGATTATAGATTTATGAAACTGTAGGTCAGTTCCATTTCCTGGACACCTCTTCAGTTTTCATTCAATTTAAATGGTGTCTGAGAATATTTAAGAAAATTTTTGTTGAATAAAATCAATACTAAACTAACCTTGAAATATCGGTTTTTTTACCCATACCACCAACAGCCAATCGACCCAGCTTCCTGCCAATTCCAAATTCGTACCGCAACACCTGCTGATTTGACTGGTGTTGCCCAAATTATTGCCGAAAGCTTTCACTCCCAAAATGGGATGTGGGGATGGGCTTTCCCATTGTTACGTCTGGGTATTTACGAAGACTTAAGGCATCGCATGGCATCACCTACGCCCCGTCATGTTTGTTTAGTAGCCCTTGAAGCTACTGGTGTGGCTAATAACTTAGTAGGAACTGTAGAACTGGGTGTACGTTACAGTAATTCCTGGAGCCAGGTTGACATAGGTTTTCCTTACTTATCTAATTTAGCGGTTCACCCCAAATATCGTAGGTATGGTGTGGCTTCAGGGTTACTGACTAGCTGTGAAAAAGTTTCTCACGAGTGGGGATTTCAAGACTTATATCTCCATGTTTTGGAAAATAACCATCAAGCAAGGCAGCTTTATTTCAAGCTGGGATATCGGGTACATAAAGTCGAATCGAATTGGAGTACATTTTTCCTCAAACGCTCAAGCCAGATGTTATTGCATAAGCGCCTAACTTATGACTCCACTATCTGATTTTTTAGCAATTGTAAATTTTGATGTTGCAATCGCTTTGAATAAAATCTGTCACCAATATCGGCAATTAAGTCAAACTAACCTAATTAAAAATCTAGCTCACCTTAACTAAGTATAACTAAATAACTTGGTAAAAACTAAAAAATGTGAATTTAAAAGCGACTTTATTAATTAAGTATATAGTTTTTGATAATTCTTTTCGAGGATATTTATTTATCCTTTTTAAGGACACCTATAGCGCTTATCAGTTAATTTCAATACAGACCTAACCCCAGTTCCTTCCCTACAAGGGAAGCAGAGTAAGCCTCTTTGCTTTTAAAATAAAGGTGAGAGTGTATTGCATACAAACGATAAGCGCTATATTAGTTATATTAATAAAAATGTATTTTGTTTGGATTTTTTAATTTATTATTAACAAATATTGATATACATAGATAAATGGATTATAATAAAAATAATTTTAAATTACGATTAAAAAATAATCAATTCCTCATAATAACTTTGTAATTAAGATATTCATCTTTATAAAAACTTTAACAAAACACTCCTGTAGTCTGGAGACAAATGTAGTTATATCTCATAAAATATAGTTACTCAATTACTGAGCGATGCCTATTTATACATAAGTCTTGGTTAAATTAACCTAAGACTGTTGATAATAAAAGAATTTAAAAACCTGATTTGACATAACAACTAGTTCCGTTTTGAAGTGCATAGTACTACCAAATTCGTTAAAAGTTTAAAAAACATGGATAGCGAAAAGCATCGACGCTATCAGACCTCTATGGTATCAACTTATTACCCTGAAACTAGTTTCCTTGACTATGTTGTGATGCCAGATGGAACTGAGCAATCGGAAGGCTCGGATATTCTGACACGTTTGCATAGTGGAGAAGTTTTCATCGTCAATAGTCGTAGGCGAAATGGATTAATACTCTTTAAACGCTACCATGCAGAGTTTGCTGGGCCAGGGGCTGCCGTAGGTGGTGATTATGATTGTGATTGCCAAAGGGCACTGCCCATAGGCAATCTGTCTTTATTAACTCCCGAATCTAATGAAGAGCGCCAGAAGGCTTACTTGATTAGGCGACAGTGGATTCGATTGATTAAACAAATTACAGAAAACCCGGTGTCTGGGCAGCGAGTCCAAAAGATTCTCGATCAATTTGAACAATACTTTCCACCGGAAATAGTGGCTCTTTTGCCGGATGTTGCCTTTGCTCTTTTAGTGGGGGTGCTGCCACAAACAGTTGGAATAGTACGCCGTTTGGACAGCGAGGTAGACAGCCGATTTAATTACTGAGTGAATTTCTAAGATTCCAAATTTGCCAAAATAGCTTGGACTCGATTTACGGTGCGGGCGTTTTCCTCAATAGTCCCTACAGTAATTCGCAATCCTCCGCTAATGTGTCGTACAAAAGTACCCAGTGTTCTAAGTTTCTGGTGAAAAGTTTTTAAAGCAGCATCTTGGGAATTAAAGGCATTTGGTTGAAGACGCAGGTAAATAAAGTTAGCAGCACTTGCGGTAATTTGTAGTTCTGGTTGCTGGGACAAAATCTCTATGAGTTTGGCTCGTTCGCTCAGGGTTTGGGGAATTGACTCCAGCAAGAGTGTACGGTTTTGTAAAGCAACTAATGCTGCTGCTATGGAAAAGCTGGGGAGATTGTATGGTAAGCGAACTTTTTCTAAAATGGCGATCGCTTCGGGATGAGCGACACAATAGCCAACACGGAGAGATGCCAAGCGGAAAGCTTTAGAAAAAGTGCGTAATATCACCCAATTAGGGCGCTGTGCTAATTCGCCTAATAAGGTAGTTTGGCTGAATTCAAAGTAAGCTTCATCAATGACTACCAAAATATGATCTGGTAAACTTTTTAACCATGCCAACTCTGCCGCAGTTAAGCTATTGGCAGTTGGCGAATTGGGATGCACTACAAAAACTACGCGAATCGGGGGATTTTGAGTTTGTTTGATCGCAGACTGTGCGGCGCTGATGTCAATTTCAAAATTTGTTTCATTTCTACCCACCGCCACTACAGGAATGCCCAAAGTTTGTGCCAAAATTTTGTACATAGAAAAAGTGGGATTGGCAACTAGAATTGAACCTTCTCCTCCTAGACAGGTGGCGATTAATAATGAGCGGATTAGTTCATCTGAACCATTGCCAACAGAAATATTGGCAGCAGTATTAGAGAGCGAGAGGGCGGCTGATTCATTGATGTACTGTGCGATCGCATCTTTAAGTGTTTCATGTCCGCCATCAGGATAACGATTTGTTTCAATTACTTGCTGATACGTCCAAGCCAGCTTCTCTTTTAACTCAGGTGGTAAATCGTAGGGGCTTTCATTTGTATCCAGGCGATCAAACTGTGTGGGAACAGAATCGGCTGTATCGCTACTGGGGTGAGGTTTATAAGCAGTGAATTGGGCTAAATCTGACCGGATGAAGGGAAGCATAATTTTAGTCATTGGTCATTGGTCATTGGTCATTGGTCATTGGTCATTGGTCATTGGTCATTGGTCATTGGTCATTAGTCATTGGTCATTAGTCATTGGTCATTGGTCATTGGTCATTAGTCATTAGTCAACAAATGACAAGTAATAAATTACTAAGAACATTAGTTAGGTATGAGTTTAATATTTTACAACTTCAAGGTAATTGGCAAAAGAGGCGAATTGCCTGCCAAATTTCTTCCATAACATTACCCAAAGCGTGATCACTGTCGAGTTCGACTAACTCCACCCAAGGACGCGAACGCGCAAAGTCACGACTGGCTTCGATGGGGATGACTTCATCCTTTTTTCCATGCAAAATCAGGGTGGGAATGGGACGTTGCAAAAGCTTTTCTTGGTATCGGGCAGCATCTGTAACAAAATCGTAACTTAAAGGAATTGATCGCCTTTCTCCATAGTGGTAAATCATGATATATTTTTCTTGCTGCCAACGCTGTACCTCTTCATCCCCTAGCTTAGGCAACCAATGGGATAAAAACCCAAAAGCTGGTGCTAGCAGTACGAGACGTTGCATTTGTAAATGTAGCTGACCCAAGTGGGCAGCTGTCAAACCGCCCAAACTTGAGCCAATGAGGGTTACTGGCGTAGAATCATTACTGAATTCTGCGGCAACTTGAGTAATCTGACGAGTGATTGTCAACTGGGAAAAATCGCCAGCATTCAAATCGGGAATTTTCAGCTTTGTCTGAATTTGAGTAAAGCGATCGCTTATATCCCTCGCTTTGGCAGATTTAGGACTAGAAGCAAAACCGTGAAGATATATGTATTCCAAGGGTATAAATAGTTAGGAGTGAGGAGTTAAGAATTATTGAGATAATTGGTCTTTGAAGACGCGATAAATCGCGTCTTCTCTACATGAGGGTTTTGGGCTTATCTGAACTGTATTGTGTTATGACTCACTTACAACTCTCCACTCCTAACTCTTTCTTCTTACCGCATTGTGACAAATTCTTCGGCTGTGGAGGGATGGATACCAACGGTGGCATCAAAGTCTTTTTTAGTTGCGCCCATCTTCACAGCGATCGCTACACCTTGGATGATCTCAGCTGCGTTTGCACCCACCATGTGAGCGCCTAGAACTTTATCAGTGTTGCTATCAACCACCAACTTCATCATTGTCTTCTCTTGCTTACCAGTTAAACTATGGTACATGGGGCGGAAGCGAGTGTGATAAATTGTTACGGCATCACCGAGTTTTTTCCGTGCTTCTGTTTCTGTCCAGCCGACTGTTGCAGCTTCTGGGGTGGAAAATATGGCGGTGGCTACAGTTTGGTGACTGAATTCGCGGCGGTTATTCCCGAATTCACTATCGGCAAAGGCGCGACCTTCGCCAATGGCTACGGGAGTTAAATTAATTCGGTCTGTGACATCGCCAACGGCAAAAATATTCGGTTGATTAGTTTGACTATATTCATTGACTGCGATGGCTCCGCCAACGCCAAGGGCGAACGCATTTGTAGTGCTGTATCCTGGCCCTTCCATAGAACTGGGAACGAGATCAACCCCAGCGTTTTCTAAACCGAGTCCATCTACATTGGGAGTTCGACCAGTCGCTACTAAAAATACGTCAGCAATTACTGGTTCTTGGTCTTCGCCTGATAAAGTCAGTTTAAACCCTTCTGGCAGACGTTCAACTGCTTTTACCACATTATTTTTAATCAGCCGAATTCCGTGGTTCGTCATTCCCTCTTCAATTTCTGTGCGAACGTCATCATCAAACCCCTTCAAAATCTTTTCACCTCTGGTAATTTGCGTCACCTCAGAACCCAAACCGCGCATAATACAGGCAAATTCTGTGCCAATATAACCAGCGCCAAGAATGACGATGTGTTTCGGTTGTTCTTTTAGATGAAACATTTCGTTAGAGGTAATGCCATATTCCATTCCTGGTAAATCTGGTTTGACGGCATACCCACCAACAGCAATTAAAATTTTATCGGCTGTAACTTTACGTCCATCAACTTCTACGGTGTGGGAGTCTAACAATGTAGCACGACTAGGTATTAGTGCGACTCCGGCTTTTTCTAAAAAACTTATATGTAGTTGCGACAGTCGCCGAACTTCCTTATCTATAGATGTAATGAAATGTTCCCAGTCCAATTCAGCATGACCCACTTTCCAGCCATAGCCTGCGGCATCACTGAACAGTTCAGGAAAGTGAGAGCCATAGACCATGAATTTTTTGGGAACGCAACCGCGAATTACACAAGTACCACCGACTAAATCATATTCAGCGATCGCCACTTTTGCCCCGTAGCTAGCCGCTCGTTTGGAAGCCGCCAAACCTCCAGAACCCGCACCAATTACAAACAGGTCGTAATCAAAAGTCATAAATTTATGTTCTCTTTAGCAACAAGTTATTTCCTGGGAACTTACACAGAAAACGTGATTGAACTATATAAGGATATCCGGTGAACCCTGTGTAAGTCCTGTCCTTGATTTAATCTAGCGTTAGCAGATGTTCTCTGGTCGTAGGGAATATCACTTTTTGCTTTGGTGAATGGAGAGGCAGTAACTAAAATTATTTGTCATGGTTCTGCCTCTGATGTCGGGCATAAGTCTATGCTACTGCGTTGGAGCAACTAAGTTCCGCAGAACTTACGCAAAATTATCACAAAATGAACCGCGTTTGGCGATCGCAAAGCGTCTCTTACCCCCATTAGCAGTTTTATCTGCTTGGAGAGTTAGTTGGGGTGACGGGTGTTATTTCAGTTGGAGTGACGGGTGTAATCTCAGTTGGGGTGACGGGTGTAATCTCAGTTGGGGTGACGGGTGTAATCTCAGTTGGGGTGACGGGTGTAATCTCAGTTGGGGTGACGGGTGTAATCTCAGTTGGGATTACGGGTGTAATCTCAGTTGGGGTGACGGGTGTAATCTCAGTTGGGGTGACGGGTGTAATCTCAGTTGGGATTACGG
>JBBSCU010000126.1:0-15446 GCA_038249935.1 Chroococcales cyanobacterium | reverse complement strand
CGAAATACGAAAACGTCAACCCTAAAGGAATATTTTTTGTCTATTAAATTTATTTATCTCATATAGAACTCATATTTGATTTTTGTGCCGTACTTTCGGCGATAACTACATATACTTAGATTTTTTCAGAAATCAAATCGGATTCCTATAACAGCTTAACTGCTTTTTAAAAGTTAGATATGAGCAATAAGGAAATTTAAAAACCTGCCAAAATGGCAACTATATTTTGATGAACTAAGTTAAATTGTATAAGATAAACGACTTCAAGGTTGTTGTCAGAGACTACCACGTAAGCAAATTCATTTTGTAAAACACTATCTGCTAAATAATTTACAAAAACAAAAAACTATCTTTATCAATTATCTGTGAAGTATTTTTATTAGCAGATAAATATTAATAATTAGATTTGGCATTTGCTGCAACAGGAATATTAAATGTATATGGGCGTTGTTGTTAAAGTACGAATTAGCCTCCAAATAACGGTCAATATCTGTATACATTCCTGTTCACTTCAGCGGCAAATGGCAGAGTGGGAGTATGAAAGCTGACTGATATGCTTCCTCCCACTCTCTTTTTATTTATGAACTGCATTCGCCCCGATCCTAAGTTACTCAAATACTACTGTCCTGTTACCATATACTAATACACGATTTTGCAAGTGCGATCGCACTGCTCTTGCTAATACAACTCGCTCTAAATCTTTGCCTTTTCTCACCAAATCATCAACTTCATCACGGTGGCTAACTCGCACTACATCTTGTTCAATAATTGGTCCAGCATCTAAATCAGCGGTAGCATAATGAGCCGTTGCACCAATAATTTTAACACCACGTTCAAAAGCTCGGTGATAAGGATTTGCTCCGATAAAAGCTGGTAAGAATGAATGATGAATATTTATAATTTGCGGAAACTGAGTAATAAAGTCTGCACTAACAATCTGCATATATTTCGCCAACACAACTAAATCAATTCTGTACTGGCGCAGTAATTCTAATTGTTGGGCTTCTTGTGCCGATTTATGATCTTTAGTAATAGGAATGTGTCGGTAGTCAATACCAAATTGTTCTGCAACTGCCTTTAAATTAGAATGGTTACTAAGAATTAAAGGAATTTCAGCAACAAATTCTTGAGCGCGTTGTCGCCAAATTAAATCAAATAAACAATGGTCTTGCCGACTTACCCAAATAGCGATGCGTGGTACAGTATCAGAAAAACGTATTTCCCACTTAGCGTCTATTGGTTGTGCGATCGCCTTAAATGCAGGAGCAATAAACTCTCGCGGTAAATTAAACCCTTTTAACTGCCATTCGATGCGAGTGAGAAATAACCCAGCAGCAAAGTCTGTATGTTGATCTGCATGGATAATATTACCACCATTAGAATAGATAAAATTGGCAAATTTTGCCACCAGTCCCCGTTGATCTGGGCAGGAAATCAGCAATGTTGCTGTCGGATTTATCATAATACTATTGCCAGATTTTGAATTAATTATTTGCTGTTTGTCGGAGTTGGCAAAGGGGTACTGAGTCCAGGAAGTTTTAGACTATTATCTACAGGTTGCTTCCACTCTGATAATTCCCGATTCACGGCATTTGCAAAATCTGGAGATACCAACAGCACATTTATATTTCCATCGGGTTTAGCAGCAGAGTCAGCTTGAGCATACAAGAAACGCCCGTTAAAGTTAGGTTTACCCAAAATCAACTGATGGTTTTGCTGATTTTTTAAGGTAATATTGATAGTTGCTTGGGGTTGATCTAAGGCAAATTCTCCAAGCTGTTTTGCTGGAGTTGATAAAGTGCTATCGCTCTTACCTTTGACTAATAAATCCAGCAAATAAGAAACAATAGCGTCATTTGCTGGTTCCGATGTCGGAGATTTGATTAACCACTTGGGGTTACTAGATTCAGGATTACGTTCCAGATTCAGGGTGAGTTTTTTTGTCTTCACTGTTAGAGACTGCACATCATCTTCTGCAAAAGAGAAAATTTGCTGCTTTTGCTCCTTGATTTCCTCTCGCACAGTTGCACCTCTAATTTCATAGAAGTAAACAAAACCACCTAAACCTAGCGCTAGTAGTATCAAAATTAAAGTTGTTCGTGGCAATTTCATTTTTTAATAATTGGGCACTTGTAGAGACGCGATTAATCGCGTCTTAATCTTAATCGCGTCTCTACCGTCGTTTCCACCAGATAATAACCGCCGCCGCAAACCCAATTAAAGGTAAAACCAACAAAGATGACAATATTAAAAGATTGCCTTGGGTGGTTGTTATGGTTATTCGACGGTTTTTCGGTTCTTTGGGACGAATGGAAAGGGGTTGCTGATCCTGTTGATTCAGCCAGGTGACTGAGTTGAGGAATACATCTCCATTTAGTTGCTTTTGAAACAAGCCATCGGTGGCGAAATTAGAATTTCCTAAAACTACTAACCGGGACTCGGTGGCTGTTTGAGATGAGGGAGTGGGGGGAGATGGGGAAGCCTTAGCTTGGGTGGTTGGTGATGGTGTAGGTGAAGCTTGGGGAGTGGAAGTAGATTTAACTGGTAGTTTTCTTGTTAAAGCTACACCCAAGGTCAGAGGGCCTTTGAGGTCTTTATCTGCATTAAACTCCAATTTTTCGCTTTGGAGGTCGCTTTCTGCCCAGCTGCTAGGATAGGGTTTGGTTCGTAGCAGAGGAGTAGCTTCGACACCAGGTACAGAGGTAATTTCCAGTGGTCGTGCAACCGGATAAAAAGAATTACCGTTACCGAAATCTTTGGTAATCGGATGTTGACCGTATTCTGTCACCAAGGGCGCAGCAGGTCCAAGTCCCACGACGCTTTCACCTGAAACATCCACTGCTAAACGATTATCTAGACGAACACCCCACTCTTGTAGCAAACTGTCAAGTTTGGGATCAGTATTGGGATCAATCATCAGCAGTAAGTTACCGCCTCGATTCAAATACTCTTGCAAAGCTTTGACTTCGCCCTCAAATAACTCTCGCTTGGGGCCAGCTACTATTACAACAGCAGCATCTTGAGGAACTTTGGAGGTTTCTGCTAGATTTAGCGGTGCTGTTGTGTAATTTTTGTCGCCTAATCCCTGGACTGCTTGTGATATTGAACTTTTACCTGCTGAAAGTTGGTGTTCGCCATGACCTTGCAGTAGGTAAACTTTAACTGTGGTTGAATTTGTTAGTTGTTGTAAGCGACTGGTTAATCTGACTTCTGACAGGCGCTCATTTTGATTTACTGTTTGTACTAATTGCCGTTTATCGCCAGATTCTAGGTAAACTTCGCCATAATCTTTAACGCCAAACTTTTCGGCAATTCCTGGTCTAGTTTGGGGGTCGATGTACTCAAATTTAAATTTTGAGCTTTGCCGTTGATAGTTTTCTAACAGTTCTCGGTCTTGGGGATTCTGGTTAATATCAAACACCCACACTTTAACTAGCTGTGGTAAAACCCTTACCAGTTCCCGTGACTGGGGCGCAAGGGTAAACAATTGAGTTTCTGTTAAGTCTGCCCGTAAGTGGTAGCGAGTTCCTAAAAAGTTAATCAATCCCAAAATTGCCAATACTGCTAGAGTTGCTACTAAGGCATTAGTACCAGCTTGGGTAGAACGACGCTTCCACCAGTTAGTTTGGTAGCTTTGCCAGATTATCCACAATCCACTGATGGCAATTCCTGTAATCAAGAATGCTAATGGAATTAATGTCCACTGTTCAGAGACTAATCCAACTGTTAAGCCGACAGTAATTAGGAAGGGTCCGAGCCAAAACAGATATTTCCACAGTTTCTTTTTTGCAACTATCTTCATATAATTTGTCATTTGTCATTTGTCATTTGTCATTTGTCATCTGGTACATTGCCAATTGAGTTTAGGTAGGAGTTTAATTTTGGCGCTAATTCGTTATTGATTGTTTTGATTGCATTTATCTGTTCGGTGGTTAAAAGGTTACGAGTGTAAGCCCGTCTTAACCAATGTTGAGTTTCATTCAAAGAGCCTCTCGCTATTTTTATGAAACGTCTATTGTCTTGAAAACTACCTCTTCCTAAACCTTCCGCTATATTGGCACCGATACTATCGGCTGAACGTACAATCTGTTTACCAATCGTATCTTTTGCAAAAAAATTCCATCCTTCAACAATTTTCCAAATGTCATCTGCTAATTTTTCTGATAATTGATAAACCTGTAATTCTTGGAAACGCTTTGTTGCCATTTATTCAGTTGTCTTGCTGACTTTTAGCCACTCAATTTTCGTCCATATATTTTTACTTGTCACTATTTTTGCCAAATGACCAATGACAAATGACCAATGACAAATGACCAATGACCAATGACCAATGACAAATGACTATTGCCTTTGGAAGCGCAGGGCATCAATTGATTGAGCGGTGAGAAAGATGCCTAGAAAAATGTAACTGGCGAATAAAATTAAGCTGCTGGTATCGAAAATGCCTTGAATTAAGGTGTTGTAATGTTTTAGCAATGATAGATAACCTAAGGCTTCGCCTATGGGAGCAGGGACAATTTTGGCGATTAAATCAATCAATAACAATAATAAGATGACTGCAAAGGTAAAAACGGCAGAGAGAATTGTGCTGTCTGTTAATGAGGAAATAAACATTCCTATGGATAAAATTGCGGCTGCTAGTAAGATTAATCCTAAATGAGCTAGTAAGGGAATTGAGGGCGACATTGGTGGATTTGATCCGCTAATAGCGATCGCTTCAAACACTAGCATGGGTACGACCATTGTGGTAAAAAATGTTAGCACGCCTAACAATTTACCTAAAGCTACCGCCCAATTGGTAATCGGTGAGGTGGCTAACAGTTCTAATGTGCCCCGCTTACGTTCTTCGGCATAGAGTCCCATTGAGAGAATTGGCAGGATAAACAACAATAGCCACCCCAGACGATCCAAAAATGCCCGGATAAATTCGTAGGGGACATCTATGGGCGGGATTGGCACCCCTTGTTGAGCTTGTAAATCTATGGTGGCGACTGCTGTTAAAATGCCATCTGGCCCTAGTAAAATCATTACGAAGAATAACCCTGTGATCAACCAAAATATGCCAGCGATCGCATAAGCTAAGGGCGATACAAAATAACTCTGCAACTCTCGGCGATAAATGGCAATAATATTACTCAGTACTATACCCATTTACGCGGCTTCTCCTTCTGTGACTGCTTCTAAATGCTTTTCTTCTGTGGTCAGTTGCAAGAATACATCTTCTAAGGTAGCGTTTACTCGCCGCAGTTCATGTAAACCAAATCCGGCACGCACTAATGTTGTGGCAATATCTCGCCCTGGTTCTTTTCCTGGTTGCGATATCACCCGCAGGTAAGCCCGATTTGTCTGGGGTTGATGAGTGTGCATTCCGGCTGTGGGAATTGATTCTACCAAACTCACACCTGCGATATTTTGCAATACCTGTTTCGCTAGAGCGGCTTCTCCTTCTATTTCTATTTCATATCCTGAACCGCCTGTCAACTGGGTCATCAGGTTTTCTGGTGTATTAGTTGCCACAACTTTGCCGCGATTGATGATGGCAACGCGGTTACAGGTCATGCTCACTTCTGGGAGAATATGTGTGGAAAGAATAATTGTGTGAGTCCCACCGAGGCTTTTAATTAAATTCCGCACCTCAATTATTTGTCTGGGATCGAGTCCGACGGTGGGTTCATCCAGAATGATCGCTGGGGGATCGTGGACGATCGCTTGAGCAATTCCTACCCTTTGGCGGTATCCTTTAGAAAGTTTGCGAATAATTACCCGTTGCTTATCTTCTAAGTTGCAGCGTTTGATGGCTGCTACGACCTTATTAGTGCGATCGCCTGGTGAGACTCCTTTAATTCGCGCTACAAAATGCAAAAATCCCTCCACCGTCATATCTGGATATAACGGCGGTGTTTCTGGTAGATAGCCGATTCGTTGGCGGACAGCGAGAGAATTTTCATGGACATCATAGCCAGCAATCCGCGCATTGCCATTTGTTGCCGGTAGATAACCAGCCAGAATTCGCATGGTTGTAGTTTTACCAGCGCCATTGGGGCCTAACAACCCTAAAATCTCCCCTGGCTCGACGCTAAAAGTGACATCAGTAATCGCTGGGGTAGAACCGTATATTTTACTTAGATGTTCAACTTCAATCATCGGTATTAAGCGATCGCAAATTATGAGATACCCAATAATCTTAGACCACCAACACTTGTTGAGCGAAGTCGAAACCAACACCTATGGTAAATTTATTACTAGAATTCATCTGAAGCGATCGCCATCTATAGGAATCCGGTTTGATTTCTGAAAAGATATGTAGATATGTAGGGTGTGTTAGCAAGGAGAGTACGGCACTCTTCCCCTTGATAATGGTGCGTTACGAACTTCGTTCTAACACACCCTACTGAAGCGATCGCCATCTAGATGCCTTAGTTCTAGTCTTGTTGAATGGTAATTAATTACTTAGGAATGTGGATTAAATAAAGTGCAAAAGTAGGGTGTGTTAGCGGAGCGTAACGCACCATTGCAAGTTAAATAAGAATTGCACGTTATTAAATTTGCGTTCCTTACTGATAAGCTGAACGGATAGGAGGTTGCAACAGGGATGGCACTTGAATTTGGGTTTTATCAGAAAACACTAGACGGACGCTACAAAATCTTTAAAAAACTAAGTGAAGGAAACTTTGGTGAAACCTACTTGGCTATCGATCAAAAACGTCCGAGCAAACCTCTATGTGTAGTTAAGCGACTCAAGCCAAAACACAGCAATCCCAAAGTGCTAGACCTCTTTGAGCAGGAAGCGGTAATCTTAGAAAAGTTAGGCGAACATCCGCAGATTCCCCGGCTCCTGGCTCACTTTGCTGTTCGCAATGAACTGTACATTATCCAAGAATATGTGGAGGGACACACCCTCAGAAAAGAAATTGTCCGGGGAAACCAACTGAGTGAAGACGATGTTACCAAGCTGTTGCAAGATATTTTAGAGGTGCTGGTCTTTGTTCATCAACACAATGTCATTCACCGAGATATCAAACCCGAAAATGTGATGCGGTGCAAACAGGATGGCAAACTCTTCG
Source organism: Chroococcales cyanobacterium (assembly GCA_038249935.1). GTDB lineage: Bacteria > Cyanobacteriota > Cyanobacteriia > Cyanobacteriales > Nostocaceae > Nostoc. The sequence continues at coordinate 8,382 of JBBSCU010000126.1, read as the reverse complement.
TGATTGACTTTGGCTCTGTGAAAGCGCTTAACGTTCTCTCATTCAATCAACAAAGGAATCTTGCTAGTGTGTTTATTGGTACTCCAGGCTATATACCCACGGAGCAAGCTAGGGGTAAGCCTCGCCTGTGTAGTGATGTCTACGCTCTAGGAATGATGTGTATAGAGGCTTTGACAGGAATTGCCCCCAGTCTTTTGCAAGAAGATTCTCGGACTGGGCAAACTCTCTGGCGGAGTTATGCACCATTAGTAAGCGATCGCCTTGCTGATATTCTCAATATGATGGTATGCAATGACTACACTGAGCGCTATCCATCAGCAGTGGAAGCATTGCAAGCACTCACTTCAACCACAGCGTTGCGATCATCCTCGCTACTACTTTTATCTTCAGAGGAACAATGGAATGGCAGTCCATTGTTAGGTAACTTTGCCAATTTAGACAAACTGCCGCAAGAATCCCAAGGGCAGTTGCCGTCAGCCGACACTCCGACTTGGCTGGGCGAAGAAGTAGAAGTAGCTCCACAGAGAAAACGCCACTTGTTTCAAGATTGGGAATTTGCCGGAGTTTGGAACGGAAGAAGGCGACGCTCCAACAACTCTGAGCAAAGCAGTGTCTCCCCTCCTACAGCGTTGACTTTACCAGACACGGACTCTTCACTTCTCTTATCAAAGCTCAACTCAAGGGATGGCTCCCAATTTGATCCCCATCTGCGGGAAATTGATCAAAGTGAGTTTGAGACGAAAATCTTACTCTTGCAAGAATTTGAGTTTGAAATCACTACTGTTGCCAAAAAAAGCTCACTTGCCTCCACAACTACCGATGAAGTTACTCGTCGTCAGGGATGGGCGCAATGTTTAATTGAAGAACTAGGCGATGGCATCACCTTGGAGATGGTATCTATTACCGGCGGACAGTTCTTAATGGGTTCTCCAAAGGATGAGCCAGAACGATTTGATTCTGAAAGCCCGCAGCATCCTGTGACAATCAAACCCTTTTTCGTGGGTAAGTTTCCTGTTACTCAGGCACAATGGCGGGCAGTTGCAGTGTTGCCCTCAATCAATCGTAATCTCAATCCTGAGCCGACTAATGTTAAAGGAGCAAATCGTCCGGTAGAGCAAGTTTCCTGGGACGATGCAGTGGAGTTTTGTACACGATTGGGTGAGAAGCTAGGGCGAAATTATCGGCTTCCTAGCGAAGCGGAGTGGGAATATGCCTGTCGTGCTAAAACCACTACTCCTTATCATTTTGGTGACACTCTCACTTTGAGTTTGGCAAATTATAACAACTCTATCTACAGCAGTGGCATCCAAGGAACAAATCACTCGCAAACAAGCCCTGTAGACTGTTTTAAGCCCAATGCTTTTGGATTATATGATATGCATGGCAATGTGTGGGAATGGTGCGGCGATAACTGGCATGAAAATTATCAAGGTGCGCCCACTGATGGTAGTGTGTGGTTATCTAAAGATGATAGTCAGTCTCGGTTGATTCGAGGTGGTTCTTGGAAAAGCTCTGCGAAGTTATGCCGTTCTGCATATCGTAGTTGGAATCCTCAGGGTGGCCGGGGCAACCTTATCGGTTTTCGGGTGGCAGTTTCTTTTTAAGGGCGTATTGCAATACATTGGTGTCATTTTGACCTGCAACTTAGATACATCGACCTGCAACTTAGATACATCGACCTGCAACTTAGATGCATCGACCTGCAACTTAGATACATCGACCTGCAACTTAGATGCATCGACCTGCAACTTAGATACATCGACCTGCAACTTAGATACATTGACCTGCAACTTAGATACATCGACCTGCAACTTAGATACATCGACCTGCAACTTAGATACATCGACCTGCAACTTAGATACATCGACCTGCAACTTATACCATTTCACAAAAACCTTGATACACATAGATTTCTCGTAGGGACATGGCAATGCCATGCCCCTACCAACGTATTTGTATCATTATTAAAGTGAAATGGCTTTTAGGCCATTACTGTCAACTTGGCTAATGAATTAGCTACTGTCACAGCTTGCTCTGATATCTGGTTAGCAATACTCGCAACTTCTAAAATAGATTGGTTAGCTGTAGTTGAAGTTTCTAATTGGTTTGCAGCTCCTTGAATAAGTTCCTCAACCAATGTGTTTACTTGAGTACTGATGGCATTAATTTGATTGAGTGTCTGCTGAATTTCTTCTACCCCTTGAGTAAGTGCGATCGCTTGTTCCTGTCCTGCTTCCATTAAGGTTACAACTGCATTATTAGCTGTATAAATTTCTGCAACCAAGGCTGGAATTTGGGCAACGTCGGTATCCAACTGCTGCGCCTGTGACAATAGTATCTGAGCGATCGCCGCAAACTCTTCACCTGCGGAACCAGTCCGGGCTGCTTCTAGGGCGACCTTCATGGCATGAAATTTTATCTGTGACGCAACTGCAACGATTTGTCTGACTCCTTGCGAGAGCTTTTGGGAAGGCTGATCTAAGCGCTTCACTCTAGCGGCAGCTTCTGTCGCTGTGGCTCGGATCGTCCCAATGCTGTCTACAACTTGGTTCATCCTCTCCTGCCCGTCTTGGACTGTGTTGCCGAACTGCTGCTTTTGGCGTTCAGCTTGTTCGGCACGGAGGAGCATTTGTTGAGCCGAACTAGCTAATACTTGAATTTGATTGTAGACAGATGTCACCGACTCCATTTGGCTGAATGTATTAGAGGTGAGAGTTTCTACAACAATTTCGCTATCCCGCAAAAGTTCTGATACTTGATACTGAAGTGCTGCTTTTTGTTGGTTCTGATTTTGAAAGGCAGATTCAACAGATTGATATGATTGCTCTACTTGGTTTAACAGCCGAGCATGATCAAGAGCAAATCCCACCTGCATAGCTAACTGAGCAAATAAATCAATTTCAAATTGCTGCCACTCACGAGGTGCAGAGCAGTTATGGGCAATTAGTAAGCCAAACAACTGATCGTCTTTGAGAATGGGTGCTACCAAATTCGCCTTCACACCAAAAGGTTCGAGTTGACCGATATGACAAGCACTCAATCCCGCTTCATAAATATTGTTGACGGCTCGAACTCGACCTGCTCGATACTGCTCAACATAGCCTTCAGCAAAACAAGGGTCTTTGATGTTGGCTCGCAATGCCTTCGGAAAACCTGGTAGCACTGCTTCCGCTAAGACAGTTCCATACCAGTCACGATCAAAGCCAAAAATCATTACTCGGTCAGTAGCGATCGCTTTGCGAATTTCGTTAACGGTGCTTTTAAGTACATCTTCTTCGTTAAGCGATCGCCGAATGCTGCGGGTAATATCTACAATTAGCTGAGTTTGCATCCCTTCAGCGTCAATGCGCTGAAGCAGCCGAGCATGATCCAGAGCAAATCCCACCTGCATGGCCAACTGAGCAAATAAATCAATTTCAAGCTGCTGCCACTCACGAGGTGCAGAGCAGTCATGGGCAATTAGTAAGCCAAATAATTGATCGTCTTTGAGAATGGGTGCAACTAAATTCGCCTTCACGCCGAAAGGTTCGAGTTGGCCGATGTGACAAGCACTCAATCCCGCTTCATAAATGTTGTTGGTCGCTCGAACTCGACCTGCTCGATACTGCTCAACATAACCTTGAGCAAAACAAGGGTCTTTAATGTTGGCTCGCAATGCCTTGGGAAAACCTGGTAGTACTGCTTCCGCTAGGACAGTTCCATACCAGTCACGATCAAAGCCAAAAATCATTACTCGGTCAGTAGCGATCGCTTTGCGAATTTCGTTAACGGTGGTTTTGAGTACATCTTCTTCGTTGAGCGATCGGCGAATGCTGCGGGTAATATCTATTATTAATTGAGCTTGGTCGGCTCTGCTAGTTATCTGCTCTACAAGCTTGGCATGGTCGAGAGCAAATCCTACTTGCGTGGCGATTTGGGCAAACAAATCTATCTCAGACTCTTGCCAAACACGAGGTGCAGAGCATTGATGTCCAATTAGCAAGCCAAACAGCTGGTTGTTTTTGAGAAGGGGCGCAACCAGATTTGCTTTAACTGCAAATCGCTCTAATAAACTGATGTGACAATCTTTGAGGTTGGCTTGATAAATATCATTGATGGCTCGAACGCGACCGTTTCGGTATTGTTCAACATACCATCCTTCAAAACACGGGTCTGAGATGGTTGCCCACAGGGTCTTTGGTAAACCGGATGCTGCTGCTTCTTCTACAAAGGTGCCACTGCCATCGGAGTTAAAGCGAAAGATCACCACGCGATCCATCCTAAAAGCTTTGCGAACTTCTTCAACAGTAGTTCTGAGGACATCTTCTTCAGAGAGTGCTTCTTGAATGCGACGAGTAATGTCCATCAATAACTGGGATAGCCCGGCTTCAGCTTCTTGTTGCCAGATTTGCTCTGGTAACAGATTTTGTAGTAAGTTAATGTTTGCCTCTAAAGCAACCAGTTCATCTTCGCCAACAACGCGAACCAGAGTTCTAACTTCTTCTTTACGTAGTCTATTTACTAAAGCGTTAGACATCTTGGCAGCAGATAGAACTCGACGAGTAACACGATTGATCACCAAAGTAGCGATCGCCCCTGCTATTACAGCCATCACCCCAGCCTCAAGCAACAGGGATGAGTGATGTTTCTCAAGTGCAAGTTTAATTTCTCTCAGGTCTGCGGCACTTCCTTGTTTGGCTTGGGTGAACTGCCTAGTTATAGACTGACTACTAAAGTAGCTAGTTATCCCAATTGTCAGCACTGGGAGCATAGTCAGAGCAATAGCCCAAGCGGTTGCTTTAGACTTCAGACTCCATTGCTGCCGCCCTTGCTGCCAGAGTGAGCGCTTTGATGAACTGTTACGCTTTGGGGCAACTTGAGCTAGGTTAGCTTGAGAGTCAGTGTTAGCTCTGTTGCCATTAAATTTATTGGGAGAACGCTGAGTCATAGATAAAACTTCGTCGAGATTGTATCCTTTGTAGGCAAGAGGGCTAGGGGGGGGTTAGGTTTCCGAAGCTTTGATGTTACGCAAAATACTTTTTAAACATTCTCTAAGCACTATTTAAGTATTGCGTATTAATTAGCCTAAAACATTGAGATGAAAATTCAGAACGCTAAACTGCGAACTTAGAACGCTAAACTGTGGACTTAGAACGCCGAACTTATACCATTTCAATTAATGATTGCAACATATCCTTGGGTAAAGACGCGATTTGGGTAAAGACGCGATGAATCGCGTCTCTACAAAATGGTCTATTTGTCGGATTCTTTTTTCAAATTGGTATTAGAACGCCAAACTGCGAACTTAGAATGTTGCGTAAAGGTCTATAACTTGGTATGTACACAGTATTGTCATAATTAAAACAATTGACTCTCAACTATCAATGGTGAACTCTACCCTCGTTGTTACACTCTATGTCAACCCTATGACAGGGAATGATATTAATACTGGTTCACGGTTGAGTCCGTTTAAAAGCCTCACTCGTGCCTTAAAAATAACCAAAATCCACACGCTCATTCATCTGGAGCCGGGGACTTACAGCGCTGTTAGTGGTGAAGTGTTTCCACTGGTCATTTCTAGAAAGGTGACGATGGTGGGTAATGAAGCTAACAAAGGAGCAGGGATTGTAATTATCGGGAGCGGAGAATATCAAAGTCCTAGCTTCGGTATGCAGAATATCACGCTGCTCTTGGCAGATAATGCCAGTATTTTAGGTGTAACTGTCACCAATCCCTCAGCAAAAGGTACTGGTATTTGGATTGAATCGGCTGTACCGACTTTAGCCAACAACACTTTAAGCGGCTGTGGGCGAGAAGGTGTATTTACCAGTGGCGCTGCCAAACCCGCAATCTTAGATAACATATTTGTGCAAAATAATGCTAGTGGATTAGTGATGGCAGGTCATAGCCAGGGAGAAGTTCTACGGAATATATTTCAACAAAACCCATTGGGCATAGTAATTAGTGACTTTGCCGCTCCTTTGATTGCCAATAACAAACTATCAGAAAATCGCACAGCGATCGCACTTTCTCGCCACGCCCAACCTGTGCTACGTCAAAATCTCATTGCCAAAAATACCCAAGGTGGTTTATTAGTCAATGGCAACGCAGCCCCAAACTTAGGTAGTACCCAAAATCCCGGTGATAATATTTTTCGTGAGAATAGTGAATTTGATTTACACAACACCACTCCACAAAAGCTGGTTTCTGTAGGTAATCAATTAAATCCTTCTCTAGTAAAAGGCTTAGTCGAATTGATCCCAACCAATGGAGTAGCGATTAACACCAGTTCCTCTGATGCCCCAACACAATCCCCCTATCAACAATTCCCCTTGTCTCCCCCTTCCTTCCTTTCCACGTCTCTTCAATTAGATGGGCATTGGGCAAAACCATTTATTGAGGCATTAGTGAAGATGGGTTTAACTCACGGTTTTACTGATGGCAGCTACCAGCCAAATAAACCCATGACTCGCGCTGAATATGCAGCTTTGGTGTCCGTTGCCTTTAACCCTGCTGCCAAACTCCTAGCGCCTGATTTTACGGATGTAGCCAAAGATTTTTGGGCTTATAGCGCTATCCAAATTGCTGCTAGCGGTGGCTTTGTTGGCGGATTTAGCGATCGCACTTTCCGCCCCAATCAAAATGTACAGCGCCTACAGGTGATTGTCTCTCTAGTTAACGGACTAGGACTAGCTGTAGCTGATAGCCATGCTTTAGAAGTTTACAGCGATCGTCAGATTATTCCCGACTATGCCCGGACAGCTGTTGCCACTGCAACACAACGGGGAATAGTTGTCAACTATCCAGATCCCAAACTACTTGCACCTTCACGTTCGGCAACACACGCCGAAGTTGCAGCAATGATTTATCAGGCATTAGTAGCCATTGGGCGAACACTTATGATTAAATCAATCTATGTAGGGTTGCATTCTTGAAGTTGACAAGTAGAATAAGGTACATTGCCGATCGGCTTAGTAACTCGTGGCAAAAAACCATGTAGTTAAAAGCACGCTAGGCTAATATGCGATGGGTAACAAATTTTAGACCTATTGCTTAGAGCTAATAGCCCCATGTTAACAACACTTCCAGATACCTCCGCCAACTTAGCGATCGCCTTATTAATTAACTATAGTTTCGATCTTAATGGGTATAGCGCCAATGAGCTAGTTGAACGTTGGCAAACGCAATACCCCCTTAATTGGCTACACCTAGCAGTGATTGAAGCACTATATCAAGGCCGTTATAAAGCGATTTCGGTGCAGCAAATCTTAGTATTTTGGCAGCGCCGGGATGAGGCTGCATATCATTTCAATATGGAATTTGAACGGATGATCTGTAGCAAATTTCCCCAAAGTTTAAGCTCATTGGCTGCACTAGCCCTACCGCCAGTCGAGAAAAACCCGACTGTCGAGAAAGTGACGAGTCCGCAATTACCACCAGCTAAGATTCGTAACAGCAATCAATACAACAATACTGCAACTCTACACTTGATAAGTTCCGAACCAAAGACTTCTTTGAGTGCAGAAGAGGGTAAGCCGGAAGATAAAGCCAATCAAACTGTCTTGAAGCCTTCCCTGTCTGGGAAATTAGCCTCTTCGACGACACTTCAGCTATCACCTGCTGTCAGCCAAAAGCTAACTTCACAAGAAAGTCTACCGCCATCACCAAGCCCTCATCAACGACAGCGAAAACTGCTCCCCCCTGCGGCTATTCATGCCCCAATCGGTCAATTTACTCCCGAAAAAAGCGATCGCTCTGAGTCTTTCACATCCAAACTCAAAGCGATGTTGGGTGAACAGAATTCAAGTGTGAGGAGGGGGGAGTGGGGAATAGGGAGGGAGGAGTAATTAATGTTTTTAGGCTGCGACTAACTGCTTAAAGCGTTCATCATCTGCAATATCATCAAAATCCAGGTCAGTTGCTGCGTCTTCTTTATAACTGGTATTAAGTTCAATTGCTTGTTGTAGAGTTAGTAGAGCTAGTTCAACTTCTCTTTGTAGTGCGTAACAGGCTGCTTTGTTGTAATAGGCACTGGCATAATCTGGCTTAATTTCTAATGCTTTATCAAAACTAGCGATCGCTTCATCATCGCGTCCCAATATCACTAAAGTATAACCGCGTTTATCCCAGATTTTGGGAGAATTGGGTTGGAGTTCCAGCGCTTGATCAAAAGATGCCATTGCTTCTTCATATTGTTCTAACGTTACTAGGGAAAGACCGCGATTCACCCAAGCGACTGCATCATCAGGCTTGATTTGTGTAGCTTTATCAAATGAGGAAAAGGCTTGCTGATGCTGTTGTAAGTTCCCAAAAGCAACACCGCGATCGCACCAAGCTTGATGATAATCTGGTTGAATCTGAATAGCCTTATCATAGGATGCGATCGCATCTTTATAGCGTTTT
>JBBSCU010000125.1:0-15475 GCA_038249935.1 Chroococcales cyanobacterium | reverse complement strand
AGTTACAGAGCAAGAGTATGTTCAAGATTAAAGTTAGGAGTTAGAAATTTCTAACTCCTAACTCTCCCATCACCCATTAGATGATGGCTGATTTATTTGATAGATATAGTAAGTCGCCATTGGAATAACGGTGGCGGCAATCAACAATCCTACTACCCAAGCAATAGCGTTACCTTGATCGGTTTCTTCTGCTTTCTTGAAAGTGCCTTCTACCTGTACATTGTCAATGATTTTGGGTGGGCCTGGATCGGCTTTGCCAGAGAGGACAGCGATAAGGCGATCGCTTGCATCTAGAAATGCTTGATTGTATTTGTTACCATTGCGTAACGGCACACTTACTGTTTCAGTAGCTACACTCTCGGCAATAGAGTCTGTAAGCAAAGACTTGACTTGATCCCCACTAATAATAGCCGTACCATTGGTAATTGTATCCAGCACCAGTAAGGTTTGATTAGCTTGGGCTGCTTTTGTGGGAAACCATTTTTCAAACAGCGCTTTGGTGAAACTTTGCGGTGTTTCACCGTAGTCGAGGCGGCGAACAGTAACAATTCTGACTTCCTTATCTGTTTGCTTTGCCAAATCCTCGAAAGCGCTGCTAATCTTACCTTCATTCAGACGGCTGATGACTTCACCTTGATCGACAACCCAAGTGTTATTCCCTGCTATAAGGTTGGGTATTTTATACACACCTGTAGCAAAAGCAGGTGCGGCAAACAGTGAAGCTGCTAAAATAACTGTTACCAAAGGTAGTATTAGCCGGATAAGGTGTTTTTGACTGCTAAATACTTGTTTGAGGAGCTGTTTCATCGTATAAACCCTAAGACAGACTTGCATCAAAAATACTACAGAACCACTGTAAAAATCATCTCGTTCCCAGTTTTCTCTAGTATCAAGTTTCTGCTACTGCCAGCAGATATATATTTTATAGAATTTTTTGATTATACCAACTTGTTCTGAGGACGGCTGCAAGTATTAACCTAACGCTAACACTTTTACTAGTCACAAGAAATACCGCCCATTTGGGGAATTAACCCAAATAATTAGGGCGAAATTTGCAAACCATCTAGAAATCATATCGTATGATCAATATTTTTGGCAGAATCAAGCATATTTTTTATATCTGCAAGTAGCTTTTTCTGCTGTACCTATTAGACATCTCCAGAAATTAAATATGCGTTATGCAGAACCCTTGTAGAGACGCGAAATTTCGCGTCTCTACATTCATTATCGGAGATGTCTATTGATCAATGATCTCTGCATTTTTCTGAGATTTTAGCTAAATCTGTATCAATATATATAGATGACCATAATTTTAACTAACGACGATGGCATTGATGCCCCCGGTATCCAAGCCCTGCTCAAAGCTGTAAACGACAAAAATGCGATTATCGCTGCTCCTGTTGATCATCAGTCTGGCTGTGGACATCAAGTTACTACCACTCGTGCCATCAACCTCCAGCGACGTTCTGAAACTGAATATGCGATCGCCGGCACTCCTGCTGATTGTGTGAGAATTGCACTAACACAAATTACCGCAGATGTCAAATTTGTGCTTTCAGGTATCAACGCTGGGGGCAACTTGGGAGTAGATTCGTATATTTCTGGCACAGTTGCCGCCGTGCGGGAAGCTGCAATGCACGGTATTCCTGGAGTTGCCATTTCTCAATATCGCAAAGCCAAGCAGAATTTTGATTGGGATCTAGCCGCCAAATTCACAACCGAAGTTTTAGCGGACTTACTTAAGCGTCCCCTAGAACCGGGAACCTTTTGGAATGTAAATTTGCCACATCTACAACCAGGAGAACCAGATCCTAATGTGGTATTTTGCCAACCCTGTACTAAACCTTTGCCAGTGAACTATCGAATTGACGGCGATGATTTTTATTATGTAGGAGAATATAGCAAACGCGATCGCACTCCTGGTAGTGATGTGGATGTATGTTTTTCTGGTAATATCGCCGTAACTCAGTTAAGAATTTAACATTAGTAATTATTTTACTCATCTAATCCTTGAATTACAGACATCAACCGATCTAGAGTTTGTGTCAGTTGGTTGAGTTTTTGTAGTGAATCATACTGAGATTCGGCAAGAGTCTGCACAACATCACACAATGCGACAATTTGATAGCCTTGCTGTTGCACCTGCTGTCCCTGTGCTTCGACTTGGATGCTGATAGTCTCCAATCTTTGGGCGAGACGTTCAATTGTCTCACTTGTAGAGAGTACTGCTTCTCCAATTTGCTCAACAATAGATTCCAAGCGATTTATTTTTACTTCGATTCCTGCTGAAATCATTTCTTACCACCCTAATTTTTTTGAGAGAGCATCTTAGTAAAATTCCTATTAGCAATTGAAATAATTAATCTCACTAGAAACATTAGATAATACTGTTATTCCGACACTATGTATGATTTTGTTCTTTAATGCCTCTACCCAATGTTGTGTTTAAATACTTAATTTATTGCAATGTTTAATCAGTATTATTGACCACATATAGCACAATACAGTTCAGTTAAGGTTTTTTGGTAGTGATTTTAAACCTGTAGAGACGCGAAATTGTACTTCGTCCCGCTGCGCTAACGCGTCTCTACCAAAGATTTCGGGCTTAACTGAACCGTATTGACATATAGCAACCTATTTGATTTGCAAACACCGACAGGCTCAGATCCCCGACTTCTTTAAGAAGTCGGGGATCTTTTTGTTCAAATTGATCATCCAGTCCTAATTTTCTTTACTCAAGAATGCCATCACTCCAAGGAGGACGCTTTTGTGTTCGCAAATTCCACTCAATAGTTATATCAATTAGAAGGAACACAGGGTAGGGATGTACATCTGTGTACTCCCTACAAATGCCTATATTCTACTAAACTGAAATGTTTTATTTAGATTATCGAATTGCTCAAAAACACAATGCCGATCGCACAGAAAGAAAAGCCAGCAATACGAATTCTCCAGGGTAAAATTTGGTTTATTTCTCCCATACCGATTGCACCACCAATTTCTCTGGCACTCATAACAACCGCAAACAAAGTTAAAGTAATGCCTAATATATAGGCAACCAGTGGAATCATTCCTGCCACAATAATAGATGACGCATCAGCGTAACCCTGAAATAAACCAGCAGTAACCCCCACCGAAAGAAGTGCCATAAAATTTGGTTGATTTGGCATCATCAGTATAGTACCAAAAACGATTGTAGAAATGGCGATCGCTATTTCTGTGCCTGGTAAATTTAGTTGGAATGTATGAATTACAATGCCTAAAACTGACGCTAAAATGAAACATCCAGCGATCGCAGCGCCACGAACAAACACAGATGAGAGTAAGCCAATAGCAACAATACCAACTAAGCAATCTAAGCTAATTACTGGATCTGCCAGTCCCCAGAGAAAGCCTTCCCAGCAATTAGAGATGGTATGATCAACTGGTGTTCCACTTAATGAACTCAGTAAGCTAATTAAGATTAGAACCGCGATCGCTCCAATATGGCGACGCATTAACTTCGAGGTATAAAATTTCTCCCAAGCACGGGATTCTGATAGTTTAGTTTTGAACATCACTATATGCCAAATTAGTTTTTTCGGTAATTTATACTGCCCATATACCAAAAAAAACTAACGTGGTAATTACGCTAGATCATATTAACTTCATAAAGTTATATGAAGAGTACTGAGTAAAGTAAAGTCATAATTGCTGTAAAAGTCCTCTCCTATCAGTGCGTAGGCGTAGCCCGTCGTAGACATCGCTACCAGTTCGCTCCTCCTGCACTTCTCTACGAAACCCTTCTCTACGAGACGCTCCGCGAACGACAAGCTCAGTGGACACCTCCCAATACGGTTCGGTTAAGGTGCATAGTCCTTAAAGATCCCCCTTAAAAGGGGGAAATAGAGCCATTCTTAGCCCCCCTTTTTAAGGGGGGTTGGGGGGATCAAGTCTTATCCGAACCGTATTGGGACACCTCCTGCTTTATATCTTTCTGACGATGTACTCAACCAATTTTTGAATTATTTCAGCATCTGTTTCACTTAAACTTTCCAACTCAATTCTGGTGCCCTCTTGTGGAGTACCAAACTGACTACTATATATACGACGACTCAACCCTACCGGACTGCCGTTATAAAATGTCGAATAGAATACACACGCTGCTACATATGATCCAATAGGACTAGGGTGGCTTTGATCTGAACTATAAAGGTTCAATTTCAGATTTGCTTCCTGAATTTTTTGCCAAGCAATTCCTACAGGAGCAACTTTGGCTTTCAGTTCTCTAGCAATTCTCATGTATGAATCAGTCAATATCTGTTGCGTTTCTGGTTGATTTTGCCTTGCCCAAGTCAAGTAGAACACTGTTTGGGAATTAACTCGCTTAATCTCGGCATCAAACAGACTCGCGTACTTATACATTTCCTTTGGATTGGTAATCGGTAAGGTACTCTGCTCTTGCAGTACTACGTAGTCCCATCGTTTAGCTTTTAAGAGCTTGAGTGCTTCACCACGTCTCCAATGGCTTTTGAGCGAGGCTCCACCAACCACAACCATTTCAGTTTCCAGCGTTCTAGTTTCTCTTGCCGAGGCAGCCAACTGTTGTGTCAACCAAGGAAGGTCATTAACATAGATATAGCTGTTACCAATAAATAAAACTCTGATTGTCTGTTGCTCAATTACTTGGAGGAGATTAGCCTCAACCTGTGGTACTATCATCCTAAACAAGACAATCATTAAAAACAGGACTAATCCCAGCCAAAATATTATTTTAAACGTATCATTCATCCTTGCACTCAAAAGCTAGTGTGAAATTGACTTCTATACTCTATGTGTAAGTAAATTTTAAGGATAATTACTAGTTAACAAAAAATAATTTTATCTTAAATATGTGACGAATGTTTAGCAGCTTAATTTTTAACTATCAAGCGGACTTTATCTGAATTGGAATCTGGATAATTAACTCTGTACCCTAAAGCGGTGCAGAAATACACTTTATTTGACCTCCGTGCTTCTCTATAATTTGGTAAGTCTTCTCGAATGAAATCGAAATCAATTTTATCAGCGAAAACTTTAATTATTGATACTGGATGTGGATATAATATTTGATATAAATAAATCAACTTGAGCAAGTTTGCGGTATATTCATTGGCAATAATCGTATTACCATAGATGAAGCCAATAGGGTTATTAATTTCATGGGCAACACCTGCGACTAATTGCCCTAGAGAAGACATTTTTTCAGTTTGAATTAGCTGAAATTGTGTATTTTCAAGTTTCTTTAGAGTAAGTTTCAATTGAGAATTAGCCATCTCTAGTTGTGCCGGAGTCGGCAAAGCCAGTGCCAGAGGAATTATCGGAACTAATGTTATGACCGTATAAACTGATATAAAAGCCGTGAAAGCTTTTAGAAAAGTCTCTAGTCAAATACACTAATGCAGCAATTCTTCGACTTGATGCTGGCTCCACAAAGTTCTGTAGAGTCCCGTTTGTTGCACAAGTTCTAAGTGATTTCCCATCTGAATAATTCTTCCCTTTTCCATTACAAAAATCCGGTCAGCCGCCGCCGCCGCCGATAATTGGTGCGTCACAAAAATTACTGTTTTACGTTCAGTACCACCGGAGAGATTTTTAAGGATTTGTGTAGCTGTTTGATTATCTACACTGGAGAGGGCATCATCCAAAATTAACACTGGAGCATTGACCAGCATCGCCCTAGCCAAGGCAGTACGTTGCCGCTGACCACCAGAAAGAGTAATACCGCGTCCACCAACAAGAGTTTCGTATTGCTGGGGAAAATTGCTAATTTCTGACTCGATTTGAGCAAGTTTAGCGACAGATTCTACTTGCTCTTGTTCGCTAACTGGATCACCATAGCGGATATTATTTTTGATTGTAGTGCCAAATAGAAAGCTATCTTGAGGAACATAAGCGATCGCACCTCGTAAATCTGCCAACGCCAGCTTGGTAATATCCAGCCCATCTAAAAACAATTGTCCTGATTCAATATCTAATAAGCGCGGCAAAGCATTCGCCAAAGTAGATTTACCAGAACCAATTGCCCCAACAATTGCCACAGTTTCTCCGGGAGCAATAATAAAGTTAATATTTGCTAAAGCTGAAGTAGTGGCACCAGGATAAGTGTAGGTGAGATTTTTAGCTATCAATTCTCCTTTAATTTCCGCCATTGGTAAATGCATAGCATCGGCTGTGTCTTTAATTTTTGGTGTGACAGAGAGAATAGATTCAAGGCGGTCAATACTAACTTCACCTCGTTGATAGGCAGTAATTGTGAATCCTAAAAGGGCTGTGGGGAAAACTAGACGCTCTACATAAATTAACAGTACTAAAAAGTCGCCAACTTTAAGAGTACCAGAAGACATCCGCACCGTCCCTAGCCAGAAGATTACCAGTAAACTGACATTAGCTAGCCCACCAATGAGCGCAAACAGCGCATTTCGGATTTTTGCCAGTTCCAGGTTAGCAGTCAATAGCTGCTGATTTTTTTTAGCGAAAGCTCGACGCTCGTTTGCTTCTTGGGCATAGATTTTAATTAAGGCAATGCCACTAATATCCTCTTGAATGAGTTCGCTAATGTCAGAGAGTTGCTCTTGGACTGCTGTTTGTTGTTTGCGTAAGCGATCGCTAAATAAACTCACCAACAAAAGCATAAAAGGGTATACTGCCAGGGATGCGAGTGTGAGATCCACACTAATCGCTAGCATTACTGGCAGTGTCAGGGCGTAGGCAAACACCGTATTTGCCAAACTCAAAACCGCAAAACCCAATAACCGCTTGATATTTTCCACATCACTGGTAGCCCGACTAATCAAATCGCCAGCAGTATTACTGGCAAAATAAGCCGGCTCCAGCTTGAGTAAGTGTTCAAAAATTCGTTGTTTCAGGTCAAATTCCACCTGACGCCCCACCCCAAATAGCCAAATGCGTGATGCCATCCGCATTAGCCACATTGCTGAACTCAGCAAGATGATAATTACTACATTATGTAGTATTTGGTTCCAGCTGAAGGTTGTCGAGAGTTTCTCAATACCAGCACGAATCAACCAAGGGATATAAACGCCCAGAGCATTGACAGAGAACAAAGCGAGAATGCCTAAGGAAGCCTCCCGCCAATGGGGTCGTAGGTAAGCAATGAGTTTAGCAATTCGTCGAGATTTTGCCATTAAAGCAATTTTGCAACTTTATCATCCTAGATTAACTGCTAGTTCAAGAAGGCAGCTATGTATATGGAATATAACTTGTAAATTCAGCTTGTAAAGAAAGGGAATGGGGAAGGCTCCGGCGTGACACTTCGACAAGCTCACTTCGGCTTCGCTCGCTCAGTGCAAAGACGTTCAGACGAACGGTAAAAAGCTATGCAGGTATGGTGGGCGAGCTAATTCAACCCTTTACCCTTTACCCCTTACCCCTCTTCCTAGCGCTGAACACGCAAGAACCTGTAAAGTTCACCGAGATAACTTTCCCAAGTTCTCGTTGTTAATTGCAGCGTTTCCGCATTAGGTACAAAGTCTTCAAGTCGTAAACCGCGTATGCGAATATCTTGAGGATTTCCTTGTAATAGGTAGGGAGGCACTCTCAAATTATAAGAAAGAATGCGATCGCTCTTCACATCTGAGATGTTAGCTGTCAGTATCCCAGATGTTGGTGCAGCAGTTGCTACATAGGTTTCACCTACCATTGCTAGAGGAGCTCTATAAAGGAAATAAGCGACTGCTGGTGTACTTGATAACAGCAAAATCGTCAGCGCCCAACCCACCAAGTATCCTCCTGGTTTGTCTATCCCACCTCCTTTGATTCTCTGAGCTGCAAAAATCATCATTAAAACAGAGGCTCCTAGAGGTTTGAGTGGAAAAGACATCATCCTCCACAACGACGCTACACCTGGTTCACTGGGGTTAAGAAATGATAGGGCTACGATTATCAACATAACCACTAAGATTAATCGCCCAACAAAACTTCCAGAAGGATAAAATCGTTGGAACAGAGAATATACGATAGTCCCAATTAGCAGCCACAGCAGTACCCGACTTAGCAATAGAAACATAGATTAACTCTCAAATTTTCTGGTGCGTTGAGCCAGTGTGGTAGACGGGTTTCCCTGCATAAAACAACTGGCTATCTTGTTAGTGGTAGCAACGTAGGAACGTCACCCCTTAGGGCTAGTCTAGAGGTTTCGGGAAAGGGATTTATTTTATGGTCAAATTGTAGTTGCACCGTTTGACTTTAAATACCTCACACCCAAAGACTACCGTCGTAGTGATTTTAGTGCAATTTTTTAACACTGCGTCCATTATTTATAATTTTTCAGATGAGTAATGTGGCACCAGTAAACTAAATTAATTGAGTAGTTGTCAAGTTAAAAGGAAAAAATATGTCGTCTGGAAAGCCTACCATCTTGGTAACGGGGGGAGCTGGATATATTGGTTCTCATACGGTGCTTGCTCTCAAGCAAGCGGGTTATAACGTTGTTATACTTGATAATCTGGTTTATGGGCATCGTGACCTAGTAGAAAGGGTTTTACAGGTAGAACTTATAGTAGGAGATACAGGCGATCGCAACCTACTCGATCACCTATTTAAAACCCGCGATATTGCTGCCGTGATGCACTTTTCTGCCTATGCCTACGTGGGAGAATCGGTAACTGACCCTGCTAAATATTACCGCAATAACGTCGTTGGTACTTTGACTCTATTAGAAGCGATGCTGACGGCATCTGTTAATAAATTTGTCTTTTCTTCTACTTGTGCCACCTACGGAGTGCCGGAATTTGTACCCATTCCAGAAACACATCCCCAAAATCCGATTAATCCCTATGGCGCAACAAAGCTGATGGTAGAGCGGATTCTCTCTGATTTTGATGTTGCTTACGGTTTCAAATCAGTGCGTTTCCGCTATTTTAATGCTGCTGGTGCTAATCCTAGTGGTTTACTGGGGGAGGATCACAACCCAGAAACTCATTTGATTCCCTTAGTGCTGATGACAGCTTTAGGCAAACGAGAATTTATCTCAATTTTCGGTACCGATTACCCTACACCCGATGGTACTTGTATTCGTGATTATATTCACGTTAACGACTTAGCAGATGCCCATATTTTGGGATTGGAATATTTGTTAAAAGGTAGTGATAGCGAAGTTTTTAACTTAGGCAATGGCAGCGGCTTCTCTGTTAGAGAAGTAATTGCAGCTGCCGAAGAGGTGACAGGAATTTCGATACCAGTAGAGGAACGCGATCGCCGTCCTGGCGATCCCCCAATTCTCATTGGCACCAGCGAGAAAGCCAGAACAATCTTAGGCTGGCAACCTCAGTATCCATCCATTAAAGATATTGTCACTCATGCGTGGCAATGGCATCAACAACGACACTGATAAAAGTTGCAGTTGACTTATCTACACCGTACCCAGCCAACTGCTTATCTTGAAAAAAGCTGAAATGATTGATATATAATCATTTCAGCCTTTAGGTTTTCCAAATTCATAGTTATTAAATTTGCTTTATAGCGGTTCTCATTCAGATGCGGTACAACGTTATATCCCAAGGTGTAGGGGCACGGCGGGCCGTGCCCCTACGGGTGTACCTCACGTAAACGAGAACCGCTATAATATCTGCGGATTATGGGCTAAAAGATGGAGACACCAAGGTACAGCTATGCACCCCTACGAGTTGAGAGTAATCTTTCACCTACAAATGGGGAAATTTCCGTACTTGATACTTTGCTGAATCCACTATTGGATAAGATTCTCTCAATGCTTTGATGAATTTGTCTTCAATAATCTGCAAATCTACTTGGGGTATGGCTTTCCACTGCTCCAGCGTTGCCCAACGAATGATCAAGATAACTTCTGTGTAGTCATTAGGGCTGATCCAAACCTCTTTACCGATAAATATAGGAGATTCAACTAGCGCTGTTGTCCAAATTTGTGCGTCCTTCTAGATAAAATCTTCCCCTAAATCCGGGGCAACCTTAAATTTAAAGAGTTCTATAACCACGCCCTTTGAACCCTGTGTTTCTTAATTTGCCAAAATAGAGATGTAGGCTAGAATAACTACGCTTTTAGTATAGTTTGATTGCGTACACTAAGTCACAAGGTTAGCTCGTTTGAAATAAGTAAGAGGAAGGGAGTATGGACAGCAACAACTGGTTGCAACAGCTAATGATGGTAGGTCTTGGCACAACGTCCTTAGTAGGAGAAAAACTGCGACAAGTCAGCGATGATTTAGTTAAAGACGGTAAACTCAATCCTGAGCAAGCCAAGGCGGTTATAGATGATATTGCCCAGCAGCTAAAGTCGGAGCAAGGAAACTTGGATGCCCAAATGCAACGGCAAATGCGAAATATGATGCAGGATTTGGGGGTCGCTCGCCAGTCGGAGGTAGACGAATTGCGGGGTAGAATTGACCGTTTAGAACGTCAACTGCGCGATTTGGAAAATAAGCTTTGGCGTTAGAATGTCCTTTCTGATTTAAACTAATTATGTTCTGTTAGTAATCTTTTTGCCAGACTACTTAAATTAGGGAGAACTGATTTTGAAAGCAATTTTTCTCAGCGTAGTGTTCATGCTGGTATGTGTTGTACTGTTGGTTGTGGGGCAAGTAGGCGGTAAACAGAATACTGCCATTGCTTCACAGTTAACCCAAACGCCTCCAGCGCCTACAACTGTAACTGAAAATAATACTCTAATTGCGAGCGATACTATGTCTGATGCTAATGTTGTAACTACCCCCTCTGGATTGAAGTACGTCGAGGTAAAAGAAGGAACTGGGGCGACTCCTCAAACTGGACAAACAGTTGAGGTTCATTACACCGGCACTTTAGAAGATGGTACTAAGTTTGATAGTTCCCGCGATCGCGGTCAACCCTTCGACTTTAAAATCGGACTTGGGCAGGTAATCAAAGGTTGGGACGAAGGACTTAGCACGATGAAAGTAGGCGGTCAGCGTCAGTTAATCATCCCCCCGGAGTTAGGCTATGGCGCTCGTGGTGCCGGTGGCGTGATTCCACCTAACGCCATCCTGCATTTTGACGTGGAATTGCTAGGAGTTAAGTAGGGATTAGGGATTGGAAACTGGGGAGTGAATTCTTCCCAATCCCCAATTCCTGATCTTTAATTTATAACCTTGTAATGCTCTATCAAAAAATTACTATTTCAATAATTATTTTATCTAGCTAAATTTTGAGATTTTGAAACTTTGTAAACTGTGGATTGAACAAAAGTTTCACAGTACCTGTCGGTCCGTTGCGGTGTTTAGATATAATAACCTCTGCAATCCCGCGATCGGGAGTATCTGGAGAGTAATATTCCTCGCGGTATAACATAATTACTAAATCCGCATCTTGTTCAATGGAATTGTGAACAATAATATTATTGGCAACAAAGTTATTCAAACCAGGAACAGTGAGGTCAAAGACTTCTTCCTCGCCGCTATATTCAGTTGAAAGTATCTCGTCCCAATAAACATCACTTTTGGCAAGAGTAACCAGTTTAGATAATTGAACAACGTTACCGACTTTTAAAGCCCTTTCTCGACTTAAATTTACCTTGTAAAGAGTAGAGCCACAATACGAAACTCCAATAGAGGAATGTAATAGCCGTGTGGTCAAGCCAACAGATTGCATTGCAGGTACAACTTGTGTTTTCCAAACATCTTTGGGAATTATATCTCTGTTAGTGTTATGAATGCAACTTTCAAGGTGTTCAGTAATTTGTTGCAATGAACCTAGCTTATATTCTCCTACTGCTCGAACGTTTTGAATAAATAACTCAAGGTCAGGCTTACCAGTGATTTTTACATGATACTGGTTTCTACCTTTGCCCAATTGAGGAACTATCTTGAGTGTTGCGTTAATACCAAGCCTTAACAAAAGCGTCTGTACATCAAAAGCTAGTCTCTCGCTACTGCTTGCATAATATGCAATAGGTCTTGGCTTTTTTCCTGCAACCAAGTTGATACAACCATCTGTACTCCAAAGGTGTCTTAGAAAACAGGCTATTAACTCTTGCGGTTGTGAGAACAATTCTTGAGGTACAAATTTTTCATAAGACCTTAAACCAAAAACACCGAGAGAGTCTAGCCATTTAGCTATTGGATTTCTCACACTATGAGTTAGACGTTGTGCTGCGGACAAGTAAACTTGATACCAGCGACGTTCAGGTGAAATTCTAGGAACAATTGAATCTCCAAAAACTTCTGTTGCCAAGAAAGCAACATTCTGAGCTAAATCTATCTCCCTGGTAGTGTACTGTATGGTATGACGCGGCAATGTACACCCATCACCAATTAAATGCCCTAATAATGCAACTTCGGCATAAGTCATGGTTTGTTTACCAAAACTGGGGAGATGTCTTGGTAAACATAGATGTTCTTTAGGAGTTAATTCATCAAGTCTTTTCCAGCCATTAATTGTTAAAAACTTGTGATTACCTGTGGCACGGATTTTTCGACCCAATCGAGTTGTTAAAGTAAACAGAGGCTTCGTACCTGTGGAAAAAGCATTGCTAACAATTGCATTTTCTAGCTGCATTGTAGCTTCATTCAACGCCCAAACTGCAAAACCAGATTTACCTACTAATTCCCTAATTGGTACTTGCAGTCCGCCCGGAGCTAACGTCACCAAACTATCGCCTGCTAAACAACCCGATTCTCTCAAATCTGACAACATCGGGCGTTTGTTAGTGCGTGATTCCACCCCTCGACTTAACTGAGATAAGGCAATAACTGGTACAGATAATTCACGAGCTAGACCTTTAAGTTGACGTGTAATTTTTGATAATTCTTGTACGCGATTATCACCTGCTCCTTCCATTAATTGCAAGTAATCTATGACAATTAAACCCAATGTTCCTTGTTCTGCTTGCAGTCGTCTTGCCTGACTCCGCATTTGTGTAACTGTAATATTCGGCGTATCTTCAATATAAATTGGCATCTCAGAGAGGACACCAATAGCACGGCTTAAAGGTTCCCACTGGGTTTGAATAAGACGGCCAGTCCGCAGATAACCACTTTCAATTTGCGCCTCACTAGCTAATAGCCGTTGCGTTAGTTGCTCTTTGGACATTTCCAAGCTGAAAATAGCAACTGGTAATTTATAAGAAGCGGCGATATTATGAGCTAAGTTTAAGCAAAAGGCCGTTTTCCCCATTGATGGGCGACCAGCGACAATAATCAAATCAGAACGCTGAAAGCCACTGGTCATAGCATCTAAATCGTAAAATCCGCAGGGAATACCAGGTAAGGCGATGCCTTGATTTCGATCCTCAATATCCTGGAAATTATTAATTAGAGTATCAGAAATATGAACTAGACCCGACTGGGGACGTTCTTGAGTAACGGCAAAGACTTTCTGTTCTGCCTGATCTAATACCTGTGGTAACTCGGTTTCTGTCTCGTAACCGAGATGCACAATTTCATTACCAGCTTTTATTAAGCGCCGTCGCAGGTATTTGTCCATCACTAACCCTGCTAAGGCGTCGATGTTCACGGCTGACACTGTGCGGTCTACCAGAGTTGCTAACTTATTTCTCCCACCAATGCGGGCAAGCATATCATTGTCAGTTAGCCAACTTGTGACTGAGAGTAAATCTGTAGCTTTACCTTGAGTATGGAGCCTCATGGTTGCTTGATAAATATCTTTGTGAGCGCTGATGTAAAAAGCTTCGGGAAGGAGGCGATCGCTAACTCGACTGATCGCTTCTGGATCGAGTAAAATACCCCCTAATATCGCCTCTTCCGCCTCAATATTTTGGGGTGGTAGGCGACCACTACCATCGCCTTGAAAACTTAGTTCTTCAGCCATAAACAATTGTAGTTTTAAGATTGTGCGGCAAGTCTGAGTGTCGGCTTCCTTCGCTCAGAACTTTTCAAGACGGATTTCGATTGGGGTTTCGCTATTACTCTTATAGTCCAAAATCTAGGAGAGAAAGGTGTAGAAACTATTTTATTCACAACATTTTCCCTAACCCTCAAAAAGAAGAGATTGAAAACCACAGAAAAACACAGACTCATTTATCTGTGTGCATCTGTGGTAAAAAACGATAAAAAACCAAGAAGCCTTAGCTAGCGACAACTTCAATATTGATTTTTGCTGCTACTTCCGAATGCAGCTTGATTTCGGCTTGATAAGTACCAAGGTGGTTAATATCAGGGATGGTAACGCCACGCCGATCGATTTCTTGACCTGTTGCTGCTTTAATTGCATCTACAACATCTTGAGTGGTGATAGTACCAAAAATTGCTTCGTTTTCACCAAGTTGCTTGGCAATTGTCAAGTTGCCTATTTTTTCTAAAGATTCTTGTTGCTCAATAGCTTGTTGTTTGAGTTCTAATTGCCGTTGACGCTCTTGCTCACGACGGCGTTCTACTTGTCTGAGAATACCAGCAGTGGCATGGGTTGCCAATTTCTGGGGAATTAGATAATTACGAGCGTAGCCAGGAGCTACTTCCACTAAATCGCCAGATTTTCCCAGCTTGCTAATATCCTGATTTAAAACTAACTGCACGCGTTTCGCCATCGTTTTTCCTGTAAAATCTGATTAATTTGGGTTTGGGCAAGATCGCTCACAATGTCAGTGCTGTATTCCAAGCTTCTTTGCCTATACCCTAAAGCTTACAGATCCTAGCGAAAGGAAGGGGGCGATCGCAACTATTAGCGCTAAAAAATTGATGAGGATTGGGTATTCTCCAATCCCAATGCCTAAAAGTTATTTCTCATCTCCCGTATCCGCGCGAAGGTTTGCACTGCATCGCTACTCTTGACAGCCGATTGTAACGATTGCTGATCCCAACGTAAAAAGGGATTGGTGCGCTTCTCCACTCCCAGCAGTGAGGGTATGGTAGCTTCTCCTCGACTACGGTAAGCTTTCACTTCATTAAAGCGCTTTTGTAAGTCGGCGTTGTCGCCATCCACAGTTAAGGCAAATTGCAGATTTTTTAAGGTGTATTCGTGGGCACACCAAATGCGTGTATCATCGGGTAGAGAGCGCAGTTTGCTTAAAGAGTCTACCATTTGGGTCGGTGTTCCTTCAAATAAGCGACCGCAACCGCCAGAAAATAGGGTATCGCCGCAAAATAAATCGCCTGTCTCTCCAGCTTTCTCAGGGGGAAAGTAGTAAGCGATGTGAGCGCGGGTATGTCCAGGAATGAAGATAACTTCAGCTATGCGGTCTGCAAACTGGACGCGATCGCTTTGTTGCAAAAACACCTGCTGTCCCGGAATTCGCCCGCGATCTTCGACACCACCGTAGACTGTTACTTGCGGAAAGTGTTGTATTAATTGCTGATTTCCACCCACATGATCGTTATGATGGTGCGTGTTCAAAATGGCTACCAACTCAGCTTTTAGCTCTGCCAGTTTCTTTAATACTGGTTGAGCCTCG
Organism: Chroococcales cyanobacterium; assembly: GCA_038249935.1. Lineage (GTDB taxonomy): Bacteria > Cyanobacteriota > Cyanobacteriia > Cyanobacteriales > Nostocaceae > Nostoc. Next base: position 99 of record JBBSCU010000125.1, on the reverse strand, counting down.
GCTGGATCAACAACAGCGGCGATATTTTGTTTGCGATGTCTGCCGACAAGCCGCTCCCCGTCTACGTGTAACAAGAATATGTAGTTGTCTGAGAGTGCT
>JBBSCU010000124.1:0-15583 GCA_038249935.1 Chroococcales cyanobacterium | reverse complement strand
TTAATAACCTGGGAACGAGGTAAATCAGGACACTTCAGTTTCAAGTCCGTGGATTTCCTGTAATGTTTGCCAACCAGCTTGCCACTGGGAGTTATCTTGTAATAATTTGGCATTTATCCAAAAACGGACTTTCGGATCACAAGCAGCAACCATTTCGGCGTAAACCCACTTAGCCTGATTTTTACGATTGACAACTTGGAAGTGCCGCCAGCCATCAACTTTTTGCTGTGCCGTCCACTTAGAACCAACTAGGTAAGGAAATTTTTGTTTTTTTGTTTTTTTGTCATTTGTCATTTGTCATTTGTCATTTGTCATTGTTATTCTTCTCCTGCTTCCCCACTTCTAAGACTAAGATGTCACCAAATCACCATGCTTGGTGTATGCATTTAGATTTATGTTGAGGTTCAGCCAACTTCGGCAATAACCTTTCCAATTTCTTGAAGAGTTGCACCTGTTGCCAGCATCGCACGTATCAACAGCTCAATTGAAACTGAAGCATCACCATTCTCTGCCTTAGCAACACGCGGTTGACTTGAGTGAATTCTCTCGGCCAATTCAACTTGTGTCATTACTTTTTGTCGTCGTGCTTTTAAACTCCGGCTGAGTGCTAGTTTGATTTTGGTTAGATTTTCGGTGTTTGGTATTCCGCGCAAGGATACCCAGTAAGCACAATTTCTAAGACACAGTTCGGATTCTGTTTGTTTTATCCAGTCTGTTATTTTTTCGGGAACTAAAACGACTACTAAAATCCGAGGGACAAGGGCATTGATTTTTAAATCATTATAATTTTTGAGATTGAGGGGATATTTAATATAGTTTTCATCAAGAATATCTCTGGATGTACACTTTAGTTGTAGTTCTAGTCTAGGGGAAAGAATTTTACCTGTACCACCTCTGCTGACTATGCCTAAATCTACGCTGTCGTTATCAACTTCTGGTCTATATAAAGAATAACCTGCAACGGCAGCGATCGCTCTAATATAGCTGATGCTAAGTTGTTCTTTTTGTTGATTAATATCCATATTGTGTTGCATGGTAAGACTTTATCTGCAAGCCGATGATCGCTGCAACGCCTCCCTGACTCGTTGCAATAAACCAGAATCGCACATAGGAAAAGCGGAACTAGGGGAAAATACCACTTTTATAAGATGTGAACACCGATCTAGGCGATCGCTCTGTTGTTCTTACAATATCTATTGAGAACAGAGATTTTCTTTATTTGGTGTTCTGGTAGTGGTCTAGCACCAATCGTTGTGCCTCTACATTCCTGAAAAAGCCTATGCAACCTACTAATCCTGAACAATTTACAGAAAAAGCCTGGGAAGCGATCGCCCATACCCCGGATATTGTTAAGCAATATCAACAACAGCAAATTGAAAGTGAACATCTGATGAAAGCGCTGCTAGAACAAGATGGTCTAGCAACTGGGATTCTCACCAAGGCGGGTGTTAACCTTCAAAAACTGCGCGATCGCACTGAACAATTTTTCCAACGTCAGCCAAAAGTATCCGGTACCAGCAGTTCTGTCTACTTAGGACGCAGCTTAGATACACTTCTAGATCGAGCAGACGGCTATCGCAAAGAGTTTCAAGACGAATATATTTCAATTGAACACTTATTGCTGGCTTACGCTAAAGATGACCGCTTTGGTAAAAGTTTATTCCAAGAATTTGGTTTAGACGAAGGCAAACTAAAAAATATTATTAAACAAATTCGTGGGAGCCAAAAAGTGACCGATCAAAATCCAGAAGGCAAATACGAAGCACTGGAAAAATATGGGCGTGACCTCACAGAAGCCGCGCGTAAAGGTCAACTTGACCCAGTGATTGGGCGTGATGATGAGATTCGTCGGACTGTCCAGATTCTCTCTCGCCGCACTAAGAATAACCCTGTGCTAATTGGTGAACCAGGTGTTGGTAAAACTGCGATCGCTGAAGGATTAGCACAGCGGATTATTGCAGGTGATGTACCTCAATCCCTCAAAGACTGCAAGCTGATTTCTTTAGATATGGGTGCTTTGATTGCAGGGGCAAAATTCCGGGGTGAATTTGAAGAACGCCTGAAAGCAGTATTAAAAGAAGTTACTGAATCTACCGGCAAGATTATTTTATTTATTGATGAAATTCATACCGTTGTCGGCGCTGGTGCAACTCAAGGCGCGATGGATGCTAGTAACTTATTAAAACCAATGTTGGCGCGGGGCGAATTGCGCTGTATTGGGGCGACAACGTTAGATGAATACCGCAAACATATCGAAAAAGATGCTGCATTGGAAAGACGTTTCCAACAGGTTTATGTCGATCAGCCTAGTGTAGAAGATAGTATTTCGATTTTGCGGGGGTTGAGAGAACGTTATGAAAACCACCACGGGGTGAAGATTTCTGATAGTGCTTTAGTTGCAGCAGCCGTATTGTCTAGTCGATATATTAGCGATCGCTTCTTACCAGATAAAGCAATTGACTTGGTAGACGAAGCCGCCGCTAGACTGAAAATGGAGATTACTTCTAAACCAGAAGAACTCGATGAAATTGATCGCAAGATTCTGCAATTGGAAATGGAGAAGCTATCGCTGAAAAAAGAAAGCGATGCAGCTTCTCGTGAACGCCTAGAGAGATTGGAAAAAGAAATTGCCGATCTCAAAGAAGAACAAAGAACACTCAATACTCAATGGCAATCTGAAAAAGATATCATTGATAAAATTCAGTCCGTTAAAAAAGAGATTGAACAGGCCAACTTGGAAATTCAGCAAGCAGAACGCGACTATGATCTTAACCGCGCTGCTGAGTTGAAATATGGCACTTTAACCAGTTTGCATCGCCAATTGGAAGCAGTAGAAGCTGAATTGGCAAACACTCAAAAAAGTGGTAAATCCCTATTACGGGAAGAAGTCACAGAAGATGATATTGCCGAAATTATTTCTAAATGGACAGGGATTCCCATTAGCAAGTTGGTGGAATCTGAGAAAGAGAAACTGCTGCATTTAGAAGATGAACTGCATCATCGCGTAATTGGACAAGAAGAAGCCGTCACAGCTGTAGCCGATGCAATTCAGCGATCGCGTGCTGGACTAGCTGATCCGAATCGTCCCATCGCTAGCTTTGTTTTCCTTGGGCCTACGGGTGTGGGTAAAACTGAATTGGCGAAAGCGCTGGCGGCGTATATGTTCGATAGTGAAGATGCCCTGGTGCGAATCGATATGTCTGAGTATATGGAGAAACACGCCGTCTCCAGGCTTATCGGTGCGCCTCCAGGATACGTGGGTTACGAAGAAGGTGGACAACTTACAGAAGCGATTCGTCGCCGTCCTTACTCAGTGATTCTCTTCGATGAAATCGAGAAAGCACACCCCGATGTATTTAATATCTTCTTGCAAATTCTTGATGATGGTCGCGTCACTGATGCCCAAGGTCATAAGGTAGACTTTAAGAACGCTATTATCATCATGACTAGCAACATCGGTTCGCAGTATATCCTTGATGTCGCCGGGGATAACGCCCACTACGACGAAATGCGCCGTCGGGTAATGGAAGCGATGCGAAATAGCTTCCGTCCAGAATTTCTGAACCGAATTGATGAAATTATCATCTTCCACGGTTTGGATCGGAAAGAATTGCGGCAAATTGTGCTATTGCAAGTGGAAAGATTACGGAAAAGACTGGGCGATACCTCCGGTGGGCTTCGCCAACGCAAAATATCCCTGATGCTCTCAGATACAGCACTTGACTTTTTAGCAGAAGTAGGATATGACCCAGTATATGGGGCACGTCCACTGAAGCGGGCGATTCAGCGAGAGTTAGAAACTCAAATTGCTAAATCCATCTTGCGCGGCGAATTCAACGACGGCGACACCATCTTTGTAGATGTGCAGAATGAAAGGTTGTCATTTAGCCGTTTACCAGTCGAGGTATTTACTGGATAATTACATCTCATAAATCACACACAAAAACCCGTTTTCTGAATAGAGATCGGGTTTTTGAATTATTTAGGGGAAAAGTGGGAATCCTAAATTATGTTCATCAAAGGAATTGGGAATTAGGAAAACTCTTTCCCAGTTTCTAGTCCCCATTCCTTTTTACCAGGTGATAACTAATGATTAGTGTAATTACACCAGTTTACAACGGTGAGAAATTTATAGAATCATGCCTTCAAAATGTCATTAACCAAAATTTTGCGGAAGTTGAGCATCTCATTATCGATGGCGGCTCAACCGACAAAACAATAGATATTATTAAAGATTACGCCAATCAATATCCTCACATTCGCTGGATTTCTGAAAAAGACCAGGGACAATCAGATGCGATGAATAAAGGAATTGCTATGGCACAAGGAGCGATTATAGGCGTTTTAAACGTTGATGATTTCTATGAGCCAAACCTTCTTAGCCGTATATCGGAACTCTTTAAAAGTCTACCAGAACCTAGCTTGATTGTTGGCAATTGTAATAAGTGGGATCATCGAGACAAGTTAATTCAGATTAATAAACCTAAACGACTACGGACAGTTGATTTATTAATGGAAATGCAAATTAATGATGATGGAATGGTTGATGCTGCTTTTCCTGTGAATCCATCGGCTTACTTTTACCACAAATCCTTGCATCAACAAATTGGAGTCTACAAAGTTGAAGAGCATTATGTAATGGATATAGACTTCCTACTGAAAGCAGTTGAAGTAGCTCATGTCAAATACTTTAATGAAACTTGGGGAAATTATAGATATTATCCAGGAACGAAAACTTTTGATGATTCTACAAATGGAACAAGTCAAACGCGAGTCCAACAGTTGTTTAAGGAGTATGCTAAAACACTTCCATTAATTCAGCAATGGGAGATACATTTGAATCGAATCAGGGTTTTTATTACATTAAGAATTTTCTATTTTTATAAGTATCCAGAACGATTACCCCAATCGATTAGGAATCGATTTGGTATTTAAACACTAAATAAAGACTCGTCAATAACAAAGGCAGAAGATAGGAAGCAGTTGAGAGGGTAGCGGTAACGAGTCCGCATACCCAAACTACGCGCAACGTTTCGTAGAGAGCGTCTTGTTCGCGTAGCGTCCCGTAGGGAAGACCACCAAATTCATGCTTTAAATCAGCAACGCCTGAATTTTTTATTGATTCTTACACATAATTTGTCGCATTTTACGCATATTTGCAGGTAATTCTAAGTTCATTGCTTGTTGAATGAAAATTGATGGAATTGGAATAAGAGGCGTAGCTTGCACAGTATAGGCAAGAATTGTACCATTACCGCAATCTTTTAGTTCTAAATTGGCGTTAAAGTCCTCAAAACTCCCTTTTTCCATGCGAAATTGAATTTGCTGCCCCAGCACTTCTATAACGTTGAGGTAAATTTCAACTTGAGCGGTAAAAAAGAAAAAGGCTTTTTGTGCTGCTTGATACAGGTGCTTGACTTCACCTTTGTACATCACTTCGCTTTTAGTAATATCAGGAAAATATTGCACCCACCGGGGATAATCAGTTAATTGCTGCCAAGCTTGCGATCGCACCATCGGCAAATACATCCAGGCTGTCACCGCGCCACCCCGCATTTTATGCGATCGCGTTTCTACTAAAATTTCACCCTGTACCAGCAACCTTTGCTTGTCTTGAGTCCAAGCCATATCTGAACCTGTAATAATGGAGTCTGGGATATAAGACGCAGACATAATGATTTTAGTTACTCCTCAACTCATCCACCTAAATGGAGTTGAAACTACAAGCCATAAAACTTGATTTAGATCCAACCCACTAAATTTTAATTCCAGTTTAATGCTTATCTTTCCCGGAAACAGTGATTTTTTGGTAATTATTTCAGTTACTTTACTGTAAAAGCTCTATTGCTTATCACAATTAACACAATTACTACTTAAGGGAATTTTATCAGAGCAATACTTGTAGATGAAAAACTAATTTTTTAACAGCTAGAATGGCATAAACACAACTTAATATCAAGCACCTTAACCGAACTTTTGGATAGTATTTCTCGATTTTTAGGTGTTATTTCTGATTAAACTGCAACTTCATCGTAATTTTATAGGAATCCGGTTTGATTTCTGAAAAGATACGCAGGGGAGCCAGTCGTGTGGGCGGGTTTCCCGACTTGAGCGAACTGGCGTTGTGTTAGCAAGGAGAGTCCGGCACCAAACCCTTGATAATGGTGCGTTACGAACTTCGTTCTAACACACCCTACAATACTGCAACTTCATCGTAATTTTATATTTTATTTGTCAATATCAAATGTAATGTCTGTTGAGTTGAGAGGAAAAATAGGTGAGTCAATCTGCTTTAAATCGTAAATTAATCCAAATTTTCGGTATCCTACTCGGCATTAGCGTCGCCGTCTGGGTACTGAGAGGCTTTGGTATTCTCACTTTTATTCCAGGTGGAATAATTTTGCTACTACTACTAGGGGCGATCGCCATCGGGATTATCAGTTATGCCCAAAGGACATGGTGGCGTTTTTAAAAGAATATGAGCGAAAACAGCAGCTTGTCATCGTCTTTAGTGAAGAGAAGATTGGTCATGTCCAACTTGCGGTGCGACAAAAGAAGAATTTGAACCTAATAAAGAGTGAAAATAACAGCTAGCCTAGAGAATAGGTGCTGTAAAAGAGACATTTTTGAAATTGTTACCGTTACAAATTATAGTTATTGGGGGTGGGGCAGCAGGATTTTTTGGCGCGATCGCTTGTGCTAAAGCCAATCCTGATGCCCAAGTTACTTTACTCGAAGCCAGTCGCCAACCCCTAGCGAAAGTGCTAATTTCTGGTGGCGGACGCTGCAATGTCACTCATGCTTGTTTTGACTCTGAAGAATTAGTGCAAAATTACCCCAGAGGTGCAAAAGCTTTGCGGGGTGCTTTGACTCGGTTTGGGCCTCAAGATACAGTAGCTTGGTTTGCTGCTGGTGGAGTTTATCTAAAAACTGAAGCCGATGGCCGGATGTTTCCTGTCACCAACACTTCAGAAACCATTGTTGAATGTCTGATTAAAGCGGTGGCGAAATCTGGGGTCAAACTCCGTATCGGTACACCTGTAACTTCAGTGAGAACCTCAGCAGATGGAGGGTTTGATATTGTTCTGAAGTCGGGAGAAACGATTCAATGCGATCGCCTACTTCTTGCGACCGGCAGTAGCCTTGCAGGTTATAAAATTGTCCGAGAGTTAGGACATGAAATTGAGCCGCCAGTACCCTCGTTATTTACCTTTAATATTCTCGATCAAAAGCTGAGGGAGTTGGCTGGAGTTAGCGTTAAGCCTGCCCAATTGCGGTTATCTGCGGGCGGAAAATCCCAATTACAACAAACCGGGCCATTGCTAATTACCCATTGGGGTTTGAGTGGCCCTGCTGTTCTAAAACTTTCTGCTTGGGGTGCAAGAGTTCTGCACGAAAGCCGCTATCAAGCCAGATTATTGATTAATTGGCTGCCCCATTTGCAACAAGAACAAGTGCGAGAACAAATTTTAGCAGTTAAGGATGAATGGGGAAAGAAAGCGATCGCATTGCATCGAGGCGTTGACCTACCCCATCGTCTATGGCAATATATCATTACCCGTGCAGGTATTACCACAGAAGACCGTTGGGCAGAAATATCTAGTAAAACTTTAAATCAACTGGTGCAAGAACTTACTCAGGGAGAATACTTAATCAACGGCAAAGGAGCCTTCAAAGAAGAATTTGTTACCTGTGGCGGCGTTAACCTTAAAGAAGTCAACTTCAAGACGATGGAAAGTAGGTTAGTTCCTGGTCTTTATTTTGCCGGAGAAATCTTAGATATTGATGGCGTTACTGGTGGGTTTAACTTCCAAAGTGCTTGGACAACTGGGTATTTAGCAGGGGTAGCAATGGCGACTAGCGACTCATAAAGAGGGAAAATTATCTTGCCTTTATAGTTCAATTTTGAACACACCCAACAATGAAATTTAGCGAAATTTTACACCAATTTGGTGATGCTGCGATCGCTCATAGTCTGATTAGCAACCCAGACTATGACCCAGAGATTACAGGGGTAGCAGCCATTGATCAAGCTACCATCGGGACTCTCAGCTATGTAGAAAGTGCAAAATTTGGCTCTTTTGTCGGCAATACCAACGCTAGTGCTTTAATTTTGCCCCAAGACGAAAAATTACAGTTGGTTGCACAAGAACGCGGTATTATTTGGATAGCGACCCCAGATCCGCGCCTGTTGTTTGCTAAAGCGATCGCACTTTTTTATCAACCATATCGCCCCATCCCAGAAATTCATCCCACTGCTGTAATTGACTCTACTGCCAAAATTGGTAGTGATGTTTATATTGGCCCCCATGCTGTGATTCAACAAGGGGTAGAAATTGGCGATCGCGCCATCATTCATCCGAATGTGGTAATTTATCCAGATGCCAAAATAGGCGATCGCACCATTTTACACGCCAACTGTACCATCCACGAACGTACCCGCATCGGTGCAGATTGTGTCATTCACAGTGCTGCTGTCATTGGTGCAGAAGGCTTTGGCTTTGTTCCTACCCGTAGTGGTTGGTTGAAAATGGAACAATCCGGCTATACAGTCTTAGAAGATGGCGTGGTAGTTGGCTGCAACAGTGCCATTGATCGCCCAGCCGTCGGAGAAACACGGGTAGGAAGTAATACAGTAATTGATAACTTAGTGCAGATAGGTCACGGTTGCCAAATCGGTGCTGGCTGTGCGATCGCGGGTCAGGCTGGTATGGCAGGGGGTGTCAAACTGGGGAATCGCGTTATTTTAGCTGGACAAACAGGAATAGCCAATCAAGTGAAGATGGGAGATGGGGCGATCGCATCTGCTCAATCTGGAATTCACAGCGATGTTGCACCAGGAGAAATTGTCTCAGGATCTCCCGCAATGCCCTACAAACTATATCTTAAGGTATGCGCTATTTATAATCGCTTGCCAGATATGTATCAATCGCTAAAACAATTGCAACGTAAATTAAACAATAGCAATGATTAATAGATCAGAACTTGGAAGTAGTTAAAGAAACGGTTCGGTTAAGGCAAGAGACGCGATAAATCGCCGTCTTTACAATAATCAGTCCTTGGTAGAGACGGCGATTTATCGCGTCTTTATGATTTAGAATTTTCATCAAAAAACCTTAACCAAACCGTATTGGCAGTGACGATGTTGTTGCGAGCGAAACTCATTTGATTGAAGGTCAGACCACCAGACAGCCCAATTAAGTCAGCGCTCTTGGAGAAATCATAATCGTGTCCTTACCTTGTACTTCGTAGACTAAAATCCTAATTTCTCCAGCACTGGCTTTGTAGAAACAATGTGACGCTCTAAACCCAGTTCTTTTGGACTAACCCCAAGTGCCAAAGCAATTAACTGAGGTAAATGCAACACTGGTAAACCTAGCTTTTGTTCAATCACCTTTTCCACCTCTGGCTGACGCGAATCTAAATTTAAGTGGCACAGAGGACAAGGTGTAACTATACAGTCAGCACCAGATGCCAAAGCGTCCTGAATATGCATCCCCGCCATTTTGAAAGATTGGGTAGTGGCATAACTAGAAAGCGGCCACCCACAACATTGCGTCCGCCCTCGGTAATAAATTGGTGTTGCACCCACAGCCCGAAACATATTTTCCATCGCTTCCGGTTGGAAGGGGTCGTCATAGGGCATCGATTTTTGGGCGCGGAGGAGATAACAGCCATAAAACGCGGCACATTTTAATCCTGTTAACTTCCGGGTGACACGTTTGGTAATTTCCTCCAAACCGTAATCTGTTACCAAGGCGTAGAGGAGATGTTTAACCTCAGTACTGCCGCGATAAGGCGAACAACCTTCTTTATGCAGCAAGCCATTAACCTGTTCAACGTAAGCGGGGTTAGAAGTCTGGCATTCTTTCAAGTTTTCGTTGACGTGACCGATAACACCTTGGCAAGTGCTGCAATGAGTCAGTAAGGGCAGATTTAAGTCTTCTGCTAAGGCAATATTTCTGGCGTTAACTGTATCTTCCAGCAATTGGGAGTCTTCTTTAAATATGCCAGAACCGCAGCAAGAAGCTTTTTTTAGTTCAACCAATTCAATGCCCAGGGCTTGCGTAAGTGCTTGAGTTGACTGGTAAAGTTCCCTACAGGCTCCTTGGGCAACACAGCCAGGGAAGTAAGCGTATTTGAGTGTCTGAGATAGCATAGTAGTATGTTTGGATTAGAGCGATCGCTCTAGACAATAACTGTTTTATCAAGAAGGGGGAAAGGTAAAAAGCTATTTAGTATTGTGGGCGAACTAATTCAACCCTTTACCCTTTAACCTTTACCCCTGTTGTATCATTATCCTTTGTTAGTATCTAAGTCCTGATGTTTGACGTTTAGCGACCCTTTAACCGTCTAGGTTCAAAGTCGCAGCAGCTACATAGTTCTTATTGCTAGCAAGGCTGGAAATACTGATGGAGACATTGTAAAAAATTTTAGCAATAATTGGAAAACAAAAGGATTTACCAACAGAAGGTTGATACCTCACCCCTATCGGCAATGGCGTAGCACGCTCCACTGCCCAAGTGTTTAAAAAATACCCACTGGATTTTTTGGAAAACCGGGAAGAGTTTTCTGATAGAAAAACCCCTAGCAGTATACGGGCGATCGCGCTTGACGATAAGATGTATATGCTCAAAACAGTGTCTTCTGTAAAGAGAAGATTCTAACAACTAATTAAGGACTTTTATTTATGAGCCAAGCTGAACTTTTTGAAAAGGTCAAGAAAATCGTCATCGAACAACTGAGTGTTGAAGACCCTAACAAGGTCACACCACAATCTAAGTTTATGGACGATCTCAATGCTGATTCCCTCGATACCGTTGAACTCGTCATGGCTTTGGAAGAAGAATTTGATATCGAAATTCCCGACGAAGCTGCCGAGCAGATTATATCGGTTCAAGACGCTGTAGATTACATCAATAACAAAGTTACCGCATCAGCTTAACTGGGGATTAGAGATTGGGGAACTCAGTGTCCCCTCTGGGCATAAAGGGCAATGGGGATTGGGAAGATTTTCTCACTGTACCAGTCACCCTTCCGGTGACGCTCCTAAAGTCGCTGACGCTAACGCCAGTGGCTTATGGGGAGCCAAAACCTTGTCCGTGCAATGCTCGACTTGTTCGCGTTGCGGCAACTACAGGAGAAGGAAGGGGCATAGAAACCCCCATTCTGCGGACTGGCTTACCAGTATCTAGTTACTAGTCTCGAATTTTTTACCATGCTGCTTTTTCGCCAATTTTAACTGAATCATGACAGATTATACACGTAAACGTGTTGTTGTAACTGGTGTTGGCGCGATTACACCTATAGGTAACACAGCAACAGAATATTGGGATGGATTATTGAGTGGACGCAATGGCATTGACTACATCACACTTTTTGATGCGTCTAGCCATGATTGTCGCATTGCTGGTGAGGTAAAAAACTTCGATCCACATGATTATTTAGAGCGTAAAGAAGCCAAGCGCATGGATCGGTTTACCCAATTTGGGGTTGTAGCGGCAAAACAGGCTCTATCTAACGCGCAGTTAGTTATTAATGAACTGAATGCAGAACAGGTAGGTGTCATGATCGGTTCTGGCGTTGGTGGCATTAAGGTATTAGAAGACCAGCAAACTATCTACCTCAACCGTGGACCCGATCGCTGTAGTCCATTCATGATCCCAATGATGATCGCCAACATGGCAGCAGGATTAACGGCAATTCATACGGGTGCTAAAGGGCCAAACTCCTGTCCTGTAACTGCTTGCGCTGCTGGCTCCAACGCCATAGGAGATGCTTTTCGCTTAATTCAAGGCGGATATGCCCAGGCGATGATTTGCGGGGGAACGGAAGCGGCTGTGACACCATTATCGGTAGCTGGGTTTGCTGCTTGCAAGGCACTCTCTTTTCGCAATGAAGACCCAGCTCATGCTTGCCGTCCCTTTGACCGCGATCGCAACGGATTTGTCTTGGGTGAAGGTTCAGGAATATTAATTCTCGAAGAACTGCAACACGCCATCAGTCGCGGCGCTCACATTTATGCTGAAATGATCGGCTATGGCATGACCTGTGACGCTTACCACATCACCTCCCCCGTACCAGGTGGATTCGGAGCCGCTAGAGCGATGGAACTGGCGCTCAAAGATGCCGGAATCACTCCTGAACAAATCAGCTACATTAATGCCCACGGCACTAGCACCCCAGCTAATGATTCAACTGAAACCTCAGCAATCAAAAAAGCTTTGGGAGAACACGCCTATAAAGTAGCAATTAGCTCCACTAAATCGATGACAGGTCATTTATTGGGCGGTTCTGGAGGTATTGAAGCAGTGGCAACAGTACTGGCGATCGCTAATGACCAAATCCCACCGACAATCAATTTGGAAAATCCCGATCCAGAGTGTGACTTAGATTATGTGCCTCACTCTAGTCGCGCTCAAAAAGTCGAGGTGGCAATATCCAATTCTTTTGGGTTTGGCGGTCATAATGTCACATTGGCCTTTAAGAAATACGTGTGAAGAAGGCAGGAGTCAGGGGAGTAGCGAGTAGAGAGTAGGGAGTAGGGAGCAGGGAGTAGGGGAAGAAGAACTATTGATTATTGATCAACGCCCAATGCCCAATGCCCAAAGTATCAGAAATACCATTCCGATATAACCTAAGCGTTCAGGATGACCCAATTATCAGCTTGATTTATCACCAGAAACTCAGAAGATCCCGCTTGTTTATCGACAAGGGGGAATGGGATGATGAGGATATTGTGGGGAATCTAAAATAACCCCAGCAAGAGAAGCTACGAAGAGTGCTAACCCGTCGTTAAAAACAAGAGATTATGGCTGTTGCAACCCAATCCCTCGAAGAACTTTGTATTAACTCGATCCGCTTCTTGGCTGTTGATGCCGTAGAAAAGGCTAAATCGGGACACCCTGGACTGCCGATGGGCGCGGCTCCAATGGCTTTTGTACTTTGGGATCGCTTTTTGAAGTTTAATCCCAAAAATCCCAAATGGTTTAACCGCGATCGCTTTGTCTTGTCTGCCGGTCATGGCTCGATGTTGCAGTACGCCCTGCTCTACTTGACAGGCTACGATAGCGTCAGCATTGAAGATATTAAGCAATTCCGGCAATGGGAGTCTAAAACCCCTGGACACCCCGAAAACTTCATGACCCCAGGCGTGGAAGTCACCACCGGGCCACTAGGTCAAGGAATTGCCAATGGAGTCGGTTTAGCGATCGCTGAAGCGCACCTTGCCGCTAAATTCAACAAACCCGATGCCAAGATTGTTGACCATTACACCTACGTAATTGTAGGTGACGGTTGCAACATGGAAGGCATTTCCGGTGAAGCTTGTTCTTTCGCAGGACACTTGGGATTAGGCAAACTCATCACTTTGTACGACGACAACCACATCTCTATCGACGGTTCCACAGATGTGGCATTCACCGAAGATGTTTCTAAGAGATTTGAAGCTTACGGTTGGCACGTCCAACACGTCGAAGATGGTAACACGGATTTAGAAGCGATCGCCAAGGCAATTGAAGCCGCCAAAGCTGTCACCGATAAGCCTTCTTTCATCAAAGTAACAACCATTATTGGTTACGGTTCCCCCAATAAACAAAACACCGCAGGTGTTCACGGTGCGGCTCTGGGTGCAGACGAAATTGCCTTGACTCGTAAACAACTAAATTGGGAACACGAGCCTTTCGTAATACCCCAAGACGCTCTCAACCACACACTTAAAGCAGTTGAGCGCGGCGCAACTTACGAAAGCGACTGGAACAAAATATTTGCCGACTACAAAGCTAAGTATCCCCAAGAAGCGGCTGAATTTGAACGCTACATTAGCGGCAAACTACCCGATGGTTGGGATAAAGCATTACCAATCCCCGAAGACAAAGCACTGCCTACCCGCAAACACTCAGAAACTAGCCTCAACAAACTAGCGGCGGTTTTACCAGAATTAATTGGTGGTTCGGCTGACTTAACCCACTCCAACCTGACCGAAATCAAGGGTAAGGGCGATTTCCAAAAAGGGCAATACCAAAACCCCAACATCCACTTCGGGGTGCGGGAACACGCTATGGGCGCAATCTGTAATGGGATCGCGCTGCACGCTTCGGGATTAATTCCCTACGGTGCAACCTTCTTGATCTTCACAGATTATATGCGTGCTGCCATCCGCTTATCCGCCCTTTCCCAAGCTGGCGTGATTTGGGTAATGACTCACGATTCCATTGGCCAAGGTGAAGATGGTCCGACGCACCAACCCATCGAAACTCTCGCTTCTTTGCGAGCCATTCCTAATTTAACCGTATTTCGTCCCGCAGACGGCAACGAAACCTCTGGCGCTTATAAAATAGCGATCGAAAGGGCGAAGCAAAACGCTCCTAGCTTATTGGCGTTTACCCGTCAAAACGTCCCCAACTTGGCAGGTACATCGGTTGAGGGTGTGGCGAAGGGTGGATACACCGTAGTTGATAGCCAAGGTACACCTGAGATCATCTTGATTGGTACTGGTTCAGAATTAAGCCTCTGCGTCACCGCAGCCGAGAAACTCACGGCTGAAGGCAAGAAAGTTCGTGTTGTCTCGCTACCAGCGTGGGATCTTTTTGAAGCACAGGATGCAGCTTATAAAGAGTCCGTTTTGCCGAAAGCTGTCACCAAGCGTTTGTCTGTAGAAGCTGCTAGTAGTTTCGGCTGGCACAAATACGTGGGTACTGAAGGCGATTGCGTTAGTATTGATCGCTTTGGTGCTTCGGCTCCAGGTGCTGTTTGTTTAGAGAAATTTGGCTTTAGCGTTGATAATGTGTTAGCTAAGGCTAAAGAATTGTTAGGTTAATAGCAACAGAATATTCTCAAAATTGTGTGGGGTGGGCATCTTGCCCGCCTTTTTTTTACGCAGAGGGGCGCTGAGGGAAGCGCAGAGTAGAATCGTTTATAATTGGGCTAATTAGTTGATAAATGAGAGAGGAAGTTATGCAAGAAGTTTCTAGCTATCATCAAGAACTTACTAACCGGATATCGCCAATTGTAGACAACCTATTTAAAAGCAATAGCTTGTACTTAGTGAAATTAAAAAAATGGGAAATGATTGAAATGCTCGTAGACCTGTTTGGTAAATTTTCACCAGAAGAAATGCGAGCTATTAAAGATGATGATTTAACACGCAGAATTGATAAGATTCTTGTCTTAGAGGCTGTTTCTGGCACCTTAAATGATTTGACACCAGAGCAAATCAAAATGTACGATGAAGCAGTAAAGAGAAAATAGACAAAGTGACTTATTTACTTGATACAAATATTGTTAGTTACATTTTGAGGAGAAATGCAACTGTTGGCAGGAAACTACGGGATGCTAATCGTTCAGGAGAAGAAGTTTTTATCAGTTGTATAACTTACTATGAACTTAAAAGAGGACTGTTGTATGCAAATACTACGAGGCAGTTAGCTGAATTTAATCAATTTTATAGTAAATATGAAGTTTTATTTCTGGATGATATTGCAATTCTTGAAAAAGCTTGCGAAATTCATGTGGATTTAAAACGCAGAGGTCAAACTATCCAAGAGCAAGATATATTTATAGCAGCAACTGCGATCGCACGCGG
>JBBSCU010000123.1:0-15658 GCA_038249935.1 Chroococcales cyanobacterium | reverse complement strand
TCTTGACAAATGTATCTAATTTGTTAATCTGTGATCACCAACTAGGTTTGATATAATTAGGCAGAAATTGTTTAACCTAAATGGCATTACCAGTATTATAAGCAGTAAATTCATCTAACTGTAATTCTATTTATCCTTCTTGATTTTCCAAGGCAGTGTGAATAGGATAAGCAGTATTTGCTATATTGTTAACTTTAACTAAGTTTATAGCGGTTCCCATTCAGATGCGGTGCAACGTTATATCCCAAGGTGTAGGGGCACGGCATGCCGTGCCCCTACGGGTGTACCTCACGTAAACGAGAACTGCTATAGTAATTTCTTAGATAATTACGTAAAACTACTTTCATAACTACTTAATTTTAATTGTCCAAAAATTCTTAGTATAGACTGTTGTCATTAGTTTTCTAGGCTATATAGCAATCCTATTTTAGTTATAAAAATTATCGAACCGCCATTTATACGAGATGCTATGGGTAACTTGCTTCTTTGCAGGAATAAGCGCAGCGTCTCGCAGAGAAGTCGCCTAGATAAAAACATAAAAGTTCATAAATAAATAATTTAAGACTGTTATAGGATATCACTAAGGAACGCAAATTTAATAACGTGCAATTCTTATTTAACTTGGAATGGTGCGTTACGCTCCGCTAACACACCCTACTTTTGCACTTTATTTAATCCACATTCCTAAATATAATCTACTACGATGAGAAGAATCAGATGAAAGGTGCTGAAATTTTGGTCTTTGCAACCAAAGGCACAAGATCAAATGAAGAGGCTAGAATATTAAAACTTTTACAAAACTTCAGACTTCAAGTTGTGCCATTTGAACAATATGATAAGTTCAAAAGCTTTATTAACATCATTCAACAAGCCTTGCAGACAAAACCCAGACTGATAGTTATGGAAGGTACTGGAGTTTTAGGAGGTATAGGATGTTTATTCTTGCGATGGTTTTATAACATTCCCTATGTTTTCAGCAGTGGCGATGCGATCGCGCCTTTCATTAATTTAAATTATCCGCTCCTTGTACCAATTGCAAGGGTTTACGAGCAAGCACTCTGCCGCTTTTGCGCTGGGTTTATCGGTTGGACACCTTATTTAGTTGGTAGAGCGCTAACGTTTGGAGCGCCCAAAGGAGTAACCGCTGCGGGTTGGGCATATTTTTCTCGCACTGCTGAACAATTGGCTGACAGTCGAGTCAGCATTCGTAAAAAACTAGGAATTTCTGATGATTCGCTTGTATTTGGGTTACTGGGGTCAATAGTTTTGACTCAGCGATTTCAATATTGCTATGGTTACGAATTAATAAAAGCCTTCCAGAAAACCAACTCCAAGAACGTCACCATCTTAGTTGTGGGAGATGGAAGTGGGCTTTCTTATTTAAAGCAGTTGGCAGATCAGGATCTGGGGAAACGAATTTTTTTGCCAGGTAATGTTCCTTATGAGCAAGTGCTAGACTACATGGCAGCTATGGATGTAGCTAGCTTACCTCAGAGTGTGGATGCAGTTGGTAGCTTTCGCTATACAACAAAGCTTAGTGAGTATGTAGCAGCAAGATTACCAGTAGTTACAAGTCAAATTCCTATGGCATATGATATTGGTGGAGATTGGGTTTGGAGGCTCCCAGGTGCTAAACCGTGGGACGATTCTTATATTGATGCCCTAGCTGTTTTAATGGAAAATATTACAGATGAAGCAATCAACATTAAGAAAAAAGCCATACCAATTCAGCTATCAGATTTCGATCAAGAACAACAAGTGGTTCGGGTGACAGATTTTATCAGCGAAATCATCAATACGGATTTAATCTCATGAGTCATCTAAATCCTCAAACCACTTTTATTGTTCCCCGTCTACCCCCTGTTGTGGATGGAGTTGGAGATTATGCTCTAAATTTAGCCAAGCAACTGCGTCAAGATTTTGGCTTGGTAAGTGATTTTGTAATTGGAGATCCGAATTGGTCTGGTGAAGCTTTTGTGGAGGGATTTGCAGTTAAGAAGGCGGCAAATCGCTCTAGGGCAGCTCTATTAGAATTACTACCCAATGAACAGCACTCAAGAACCACAGTTTTATTGCATTATGTGGGCTATGGTTATGCGAAGCGAGGTTGTCCAATTTGGTTGGTAGAAGGTTTGGAGCATTGGCGAAAAGCTGGGAGTTCCCGACATTTGGTAACAATGTTTCACGAAATCTATGCTTTTGGTTCTATTTGGACAAGTCAGTTTTGGACATCGCCACTACAAAGGAATCTAGCTAAACGTTTGGTTCGGTTGAGCGATCGCTGTCTTACTAGCAAGCAAGGATATGCTGAAATTATCACGAAACTAGGTCAAGGGAAACATCCTCAAGTTCCGACTTTGCCTGTTTTTTCTAACGTTGGTGAGCCTGAGAATTTAACTTCTTTATCAGAACGTCCTCGACGCTTGGTAATTTTTGGTGGTATCGGGCCGCGATCGCGTGTTTACAAAAAGTCGCAATTAGCGTTGCAGCGTACTTGTCTTGAGTTAAACATTAATGAAATTTTAGATATTGGCCCTACTCTAGATTTTAAAATTGATTCAGTAAATGGTATTCCTGTTAATTGTGTGGGAGTTAAGTCTGCTGAAGAAATCAGCAACTTATTATTAAATTCTCTGGTAGGTTTTTTTAATTACCATACAGAATACCTGACAAAATCAACAATTTTCGCGGCTTACTGCGCTCATAGATTGCTGCCTATAGGCACATGGTATAAAGGACAAGATGTCGATGGTTTAGAAGCAGGGAAACACTACTGGTTAGGGGACAAGTATCTGCACACGATGAACTTATCAGCGGGACAGACAATTGCAGATAACGCTTATGCTTGGTATCAACAGCACCAGTTATCAGTGCAAGCTTATACTTTTATCAATTATCTAAGAAGTGAAAAAAGTTGATTTAGACTATTTCACAGATAGCTAAACTCGACTTTATGCATTTTTTGGCAACGCTCAAGCTGACGCTGAAACCTTTGTATAACGATAGTTTTGCTTTTTCGATTTCATTTGATTTGGTAGTATAGCGTTTCCTAGTCTACTGAGGTACGCTTAAATCTTGTTTACCAAGGTTAGTAGCTTTGAAAACGTACCTCACTAGGTCGGGAACCGCTGTAATATACGTAACCGATTCTTCCATTGAGACCTTTCAAATTTATTCAACAGTAGTAACCATGATAAAGCCAGATAAAGCAACACTGCAACACTCATTTTAATAGCTAATCCAAACCATCCCAGGAAATAGTAGTTTCTAGTTAAATACCAAAGTGTAATCCCCAATGGTATACCAACTAAGAATGGCTGACCAATTGATTTAAACAAACTCCAAGCAGGTATACCAAACTTGTGCTGAAAAAGCCAAGGAATCCACCATAAATAGGTAAACAAAAATGCAATAAATGTTCCAATTAATGGACCAACTATACCGATTTTTAAAGCGAGAAATAGACTTAGCAAAAAGTTGATAATAGCTGAACAGACTACAATAGGTGTTAAGAAAGACACATTGCCAATTCCTACCAAAACAGTAGTCCAGAGTGAAAAAACTGCAAGCATTAAGTTGTTCAAACCAGAAAAAACTGTTACCAGTTCACCAGCAAAATTTGGTAGTCCTACCCATAAAATTACGAAATAAGAATTGTAGATGATAACTGGTATTAGCACGGCAACACCCAGTATGACAGTTAATTTTGTCAATTCTACTAGACGCAATGAGAATGTTTCTATTTGCCCTTGATGATAAAGATCAACTAGACCAGGCCAACTTGAAGCTGATATAGTTTGAACTTGGCTCAAAAGAAGGCTTGGTAAGCGTTGTGTTAAGAAAAACGATGCTACTAAACTGGGTCCAAGTACACCCGCAACAATAATGTTGTCTGTCATCAGGCTAAGACGACCACAAACACTAATAATAAAAATTGGCCAGTTGAGGTTCCAAAGCTCCCACCCAATACTCGATCTCAATCCAGCAGTCTGAGTGAAAACTAAACGAAAAATATTAGGATATAGAGCGATAAAAAATTTCACCAGACCTAAGTAGTAAGGTAAACTACCGAGCAAGATTGCCAGAAACTGACCAGCAACGCTTAATCCCATCCAAGTAAACAATACTGATAAGCTAGTAATCGACAAAGACTGAACAAACAGCAGTGCATTAGATATATAGCCGCGCTGACTGACTTGGGATAATACTTGATAAGTTGACAGTGGAAATAAGAGCAACCCAATCAGGCTAATGGCAACTCCCCACTGTAAGTTAGTTTTGAGAGCCGGACTTACCTGGACTAAATTTGGAATAACAAATACTAAACATAAACCAGATAATAACATTAATATGGATAGAGGAATGTAAACGCGAATAGCGACTGCCATTGTCAAGCTAATTTCCTCAGGATCATTTTTTGCTATTGCCCGTGCTAATATTGGCATCAAAGCACCGCTTAAACCAAATTCTAATAAAGTTAAATAAGTAACCCAATCGCTGGCAGCTTTGAATGTACCAAACGCTTCTTGTCCTAAATAATGTAGGATAATTGGAGTAGTTAAAAAACCAACAATAGTTGTTCCAATAAATCCAAAGAAACTGCTGAAATATGTCCAAATGGCGCGGCGGGTTCGGGATATCATTGATTAGTAACTATCAAAAAATATAAATTAGGACTCATAATTACTTTTATCAAAATACTTAACTACTTTTGCTGGTACACCTGCTGCCATACAGAATGGTGGAATGTCTTTTGTGACAACAGCGTTTGCACCAACAACACAATTTTTACCCAGTGTCACACCTCTAAGAACTGTAACTTTGTAGGCAAGCCAAACATTATCTTCAATCTTAATCGGACTTGTCTTACCTTTTCGCAGTGGCATTGGCGTGAGTATGTCAAGGTAATCTTTATCTATGTCAATAATCGTAGAGTAAGCAGCAAAAGCACATTTTTTGGCAATAACTATGCTTTCTGAACTAGCAATCTCGCAGTGGTGACTTATAAAAGTGTTATCTCCAATTTCAATGTAAGCTCCAGGATTAACAAAAATATTTGTGTAATCAAGCATTACCACATGATTACCAATTTTCAGATGGCTTTTGGGATAAAGTTGAATATTGACATTCTTACCAATATAAACATTTTCACCTAGCTCAACGCCTTGCAGTTGTATCCATAGTCTCGTGTAGCGTAGTCTGAAGCCATTAAGCTTCCCTGAAATGTACTTAATTATTTTTACAATTACCATTAGCGCAAAACCACTAAATATTTTTATATACACTCAAAGTATCTTTTGCAGTTTTTATCCAATTAAATCTCTCAGCTTGTTGGTAGGCTAAGTCAGATAAAAACATTCGTTCTGCTGGCTTTAGCATTTGGAGAATTGTACTTGCAGCACCTGTATAATCGCTAGGGTGAACAAGTCTTCCCGCATTACCAACTATCTCTGAAAAAGCTCCCCATTCACTACCAATAACTGGCAAACCACGAGTTAGGGCTTCCAAGGCTGGTAAGCAGAACGTTTCCCGCCATGAGAATGTCACAAATAGTTCAGCCGAGTCATATAAATTCATCAATTCATCAATTATATCCACTAAAAATACAACATCAATATCAACATCAACATCAACATCAACATCAACATCAACATCTAAATTTAATGCCAAAGCTTTTTGCCTCAAAGTTTCGGGCAGAAATTTACTACCAACAGTTACTAACATCAAGTCAGTACGTGTTTGTTTGACAATTGCAAAGGTTTCTAGCAGTCCAGCAACATTTTTATGTACCTCATAACCACCAACATATAGTATATACGGCTTTTTCACTCCTAAGTTTGTGAGGATAGTAATTCGTTCATCTTCTGAATGAGGTGGTTTTTCAAACTGCTCATGGACGGCTAAATGTGTTGTCGTCACTCGACTTGGATCTACATTCAAAAAGCGAATAACTTCACTTCGGCAGAAATCAGAAGGAACAAGAATATGATTTGAGCGACAAATTTGTAGTCGAAAAAGATAGTCCCAGAAATTATGATTATGTGGGTTGAAATCATAACCAAGATAGTCGCTGACAAGACCTGGAAGCAATCCGCTTTTTACCAAGTTGTAGTAGCTATGTCCTGTCACACTATGAATAGTGAAAACAACTGGACAAGTTGCAAATAATGGTACACCTCGTTCAGCAGGGGCATGATATACGTTAATCTTTTCACGTAAAATAGCCATTGGCACTGCAACTTGTTCCCAATAAAGTCCACTATAGTCGCTAAGTCCAACGACATTACACCCTAAATTTTCAATGTGTGCTATGTTTAATGGCTCTCGCTCTCGATAAAAAAGCGTTACTTTTACTCCTTGATTCACTAATTCCCGAATTAAACCGACAGTATATCGATCCATTCCGCGTAAAACTTTTGAAGTCAAGTGACGAGCATCGAAGCCAATATGTAATTCTGACATATAGCGATTCCCAACCTGGTGAGGTATATTTTCAAAGCTACTAATCTTGGTAAAAAAGATTGCTTCTTGCACTTGTCTTATACTAAAGCTATTTACGCTATTCTTAAATAACGCACATAAAAATCATGAAATTACTTTTCTGTAAAGATTGAAAGCTATCAAGAAATAAGTTTCTAGTATTATGTTACATAAAAGCAACGCAAGAGCTAAAAGATTTGTGTCTACCTTAGTTGCTTAGGAAACGTTGTAATAGCACCTTCAATTACTTTAGTTTCATAACTTTCGAGATAAATCTTAATAAAATAAACATCTTGAAACTCATTTTTTCCAGTATTAATGATCATTTAGCTTTCAGCCTATATAAAACTACTATTTGATTTTTGAACAACTAAGTTGCCTAGAAGCTTGCCATACAAAGATTTTCTTCTCAGTATACTGAGAAATATTCAAGTAGGATTCCTATATCTTGTATATGTATTCCTCACTGGTGTATTTAAAGTAAAAGCTTCATAAATTCGTTCAATTTGTTCTACAGTTACCTTTGGATTACAATAACTTTCCAATAAATGTCTAGCTTTTATTCTCCTTTTCTGTTGCAGATTTGGATTATTTAATAATTCCACAGTTCTATCAATCAAACCTTCATCATTCTCACAAATACCGGCATGAATACCATCTTCAGCCGGGATACCTTCTACACCATCAGAGTTAGTGACAACAGGTGTACCTAAAGCAAAAGCTTCCATAACTTTAACTTTCATTCCACTACCTGCAACAGGTGCATAAAGCATTACGTCCATATTGGCGAAATAGGGTAAAGTATCTCGTACATCTTGATGAATTTCCAAGTCTTCTATATTGGTAAATTTTGCCAATGCATCTTTAGCACACCGTCCTACAATTTGTAGTTTGGCATGAGGAACACGCCGTTTAATTTCTGGCCATAGCCTGGTTAAAAGTCTCTCAGCCGCAGAATAGGATGGTGTCCAATTAAAGCTACCAATTAGCCCGACTATTGGCTGCTGGTTTGTCTGCTTTTGCTCAACAAATGGATAGAGTGAAAAGTCGATGCCTAATGGGACTGTATAAATATGAGCTTGAGAATTAATTTGTTGAATATGCTTTGCTAAACGTTCTGACAATGTGATTATTTTAGGAAAAGCTTTGAGCAACTTTTGTTCAGCCCGGTAGGTGAAAAACCTTCTCAAGCGAGTTTCTAAAGAGTTGTTATACTCAAAAGTGCCGTCTAACGAAAACAAGTAATGGACATTAACTATTGCTTGTTCCCGATGTTTAAGCCCTAGCCAACCACTCCAAAGGTCTTCTAAATGAAGAATGTCATAAGGTTTGGCAAGTTCTATTGCTAAATCTTGTTTTAATTTGGGACTGAATATATAGGAATAAGGACGCTGTAAAGCGTGAATTTTTGACATCAGTCCTAGCCGTTTTGTGATCAGATAGCAGCAGATATCAAAATCAGGTTTCGGAAACAGGATATGCACTTTGTTAATTTCTGCTGACTCGTGACAAACAATAAAGGCAGTCACATCATGACCGCGTTCAACTAAACCCTTGAGTAAAACATAAAACCATCGTGCAACCGCACTGCCAAATGGTAATGGTGGTACAGGTAACAATAGCAAAATCCGGAGCAATTTCATTAGTCAAGTTAGATAATCATTAAACTGACAACATTTTTTCTTTAATTAGTACTAAGCTGCTGGTTTAAAAATGAAATTATTTATGTATTTATTCGGAAAAAGCTCTTCCAAAAAATAATTTTGCTTCTCTTGAATTTGATTGTTGAATTTGGATATAGGTGTGAAGCAGCCTTCATCTAAAAAGCTGCCTTCATATCCAAATTTAGTTATTTGTGTAAACACATCTTCTATAGACTTACCATCCAAGTGTCTTTGCTCAACTTCTATGAGAATAATCGGTTTTTCTCGAATAATTGTGCTACTAGCACCTTCAATTACTTTAGTTTCATAACCTTCGACATCAATCTTAATAAAAGAAACATCTTGAAATTCATAGTCATCAAGTTTGCCAACTGGAACATTGATAGTGATTTGTTCACCTTCTAAGTTTCTAAAACTACCTAATCCAGTAGTTAAACTACCTACCCCCCTAACTAATTGTGAATAATCACCCTGGCTTGTAGGAACGTGTAAAGTCAATGAGCCATTAAAATTAGCTAAACCAACGTTGTAGACAGTGATATTGCAAGTAGATTCTTTGCTATAAGATATTAAATTTTCAGTACACCAATATTGTGGTTCAAAAACCTCAACGTCATTACATATTTGAGAAAGTGCATAACTATACATACCTTCATTAGCCCCTATATCAATTGCTCGTTTGCAATGTCCTACTAGCTGATCAATATAATAAATCTCCTTTTCCAGGCGGTTTCTAATTTTGTGATAGTGATATTTAACTGGGAGACGTAAGTGTTTAGGACATAACTTCATCAACGTTTTTTCTAATTTCATAATGACATCTTTAAAATCCAAACAACTAATATACATAGCCATAGTGCAGGTAAAAATCGTAATGCACGCCTTATGTAAAAAAAAATTGAGCGAAATGCTCCCGATTTTTTCTTCTTCCTGAATTAGCGATCGCGTAATCAGATAACTACTGACTACGAAAAATATAGAAACACCAAGATAACCACTGAATGCGCCTCCGTGAATACTTAGACTTTTAAACCAGTGCTGGGGTGTAAAGGGCATACGACCACAACGGCTATATTCTATTTGAAGGCTAGTTAAACTGCACTCCGTAAATATGCGGATTAAATTGATTTCCAAAAATGCGGTTATGTGCGTTGGATAAAGAACAGGCGCTTGCTAAAAAGCGTTGAACTGACTTTTCAGTATTAAAGTCAACTTACTGAGCAAGCTTAACTGATTGGCAGTAATGACAATCACCAATTTTCCTGGCTTGGTTAACCTGAGCAGTTCCCGGATAAAAGCCCGTGGGTTTTCTAAGTGTTCAATAATTTCAACCGCACCCACTACATCAGCACATTTATCCGGTAAAGGTGCTTTACCGATTTCCAAATTAAAAGGAATAAATTTTGTATGTAGCGATAAATCAGCATAACGTACAGCATCTGCACCAATATAGTAGTCGAAGCGTAGGCGTAGCCCGTCGGAGACATCGCTCACAAATGACAGGGTTAGCGCATCTCAACGGTTTACTTGCTATCTAATATTTCTGCCAAAGTGGGATGCTCCCAAAAATCGCTGAGATGGTTAAACCAAATGGATATATTGTAATGATCACTCCTAAGAGGATGTTTTACTCTCTTAGTTAGCACAGCCAAGTATCTCAGTACATGGCTAAAACGAGTCAGGAAGCAACAAATCACTTAGATGGCGCTTCTCAGTAATCAGAAATCCTGGACTCTTCACTGCTAATAAAATCAAATGTTTAAATCGCGTAGTGCCAGCCGAATTTGCTCCATACGCCTGCGATTGACACCAAGATCCGACTCTCCCACACGAGATGCCGATCGCAGATGAATTACTGATTCATTAGGAGGGAAATAAAACTCTACGTCATCAACAAATTTGAAGATGCGGCTTTTAGAAAGAGCGTGGATGTAATTATCTGTTTGTTCTACAATTTCTGTACGGGGGGTAACACCAAGAACTTTTATTAAGGTTTCTCTAGCTGCATCGTGGTCTAGATGATAAGCAATCGGGTCAATGGCGTGTTTGAGATCTGCGTTTTGACTCACAACACAGT
This sequence comes from Chroococcales cyanobacterium, assembly GCA_038249935.1. Classification (GTDB taxonomy): domain Bacteria; phylum Cyanobacteriota; class Cyanobacteriia; order Cyanobacteriales; family Nostocaceae; genus Nostoc. The sequence goes on along the minus strand of JBBSCU010000123.1, from coordinate 5,437 downwards.
TGTTTGAAGCCGGACAAGAACTAAGATGACCATTATCAACTCCCAAGCTAGAAGAAGCAGCCCAAGTAGCTTCAGGAAGTATTAAACTACTTATCAAAGTTAAGAGTATTGCAAAAGTGATAATCCGCAATAGTTGCTGCCGGAACGTTGTTAGCATAGGGGACATGATAAATTTACTCCTCTTGTTTTGAATAGCATTTCGCTCATTTGGGGCGATCTCCACTTGCCGATTCGCTCTACACAGTATCATCCATCCAGCCATTGTAAAGATGTCTTGATTTTTAGAATCAGCCGCTAGAAGTCATCATATTATACTTTCGCAAGTATCTACGTTTACCGGATTAAAAATATTAAGGTGGTCGGTAAATGACCCTAACCACCCTTTTGAGACTTTATTTAACTAAACCTGAATGACCGGGGATATCTGCCAAAGGTTCAAATCTCCCACCTAAGTATTTGGCGAGAAACTCCTCAGCGATCGCGATTTCAGAAACTCTTCTTCTGTCGCCAAGTTGCCGATACGATGAGAAAGCATTGCCTTCAAAGGTTCCCAATAAGGCGGTATAGTTTCTATCAGGGTAATTAGATTACTTGGCCCGACAATATCTACACCAGCAGCAAAGATTTCTGGTGTAAAAGTCAACCCCACTAAAGTAGCGTAACCGCCATAAGAACCGCCCATAATCTTTCTAACTACCTTTTTAACTTACCGACAATTGTCGCAATGTCCACAACGCCAGTTAGCTGCTTCTTTGTCAAAACCAAAGGCGTTTAACAAAAACTGCCAACGACACTGCTTGGTAGTCAAATATTGATGCATTTGTTTAGCGGCGTGTAATTGCGTCGGTGGCTGAGTTTCCGCTTTTTGCCCAATGGTGTAATGAAAAGGATCAAGCCAGTTTAACTGACCACTGCTATGGAGTAAAGCTAAAGCGATCGCACCATTAGGAAATTGTCGGGTTACTGCATTCACTTCTCCCTGTTTTGGTAATTTTTTCACAAGTTGCTGCGCTATTTGTTGTTGCGATCGCATTTGTTCAACAAAAAATTGCTGTCTTTGCTTATCCCCTGAATCTAACCACCCCGTAGGTTCACTCACCAACGTTAATGCTTCGGCTGGTTTCCCATCCCTTCCAGCCCGGCCAATTTCTTGCACATATTCAGACAGTAAGTGCGGTGCGTGAAAGTGAATTACCCAGCGCACATCAGATTTATTTATCCCCATACCAAACGCACAGGTACACACAACAAAGGGGATTTTGCCACCTAACCAGCTTGCTTCTACTTCACGGCGTTCACTTGCACCCAATCCTGCATGATAACTAGCTGTAGTATAACCCATGTCTCCTAACCATTCAGCTAAATCCTCGCTATCTCTCCTAGTGCGAACATAAACTAATCCAGATTGTTGCGGTCTATTTTGAATAAACTTTAATAATTGTTGTTTTCTACCTCGTGGTGTCCAAGCAATGCGAACGCTAAGATGCAAATTAGGACGGTAAGGATTCAAGCGGAAAATCTCTGGTTGCTGTAATTGTAAAACTGTTTGAATAATCTTTTGGGCTAAAGGGTCAGCAGTAGCCGTAAAAGCGGCAATGCTGATTTTTGTTCCTGGTGGTTTTGATTTTAGTAGTGCAGGACGCACCGCCCCTAATCTGCGATAAGCTGGGCGAAAACTATCACCCCACTGCACTAAACAATGAGCTTCATCTAAAATTAAGCCATTAATTTGCAATTGTGGCTGACATAATCTTTCCCAGACGGGCGGACTTAGCAAAGTTTCTGGCGATAAATAAAGTAATCTTAGCTGTTGACGTTCTAAAGCTTGCAGAGTTGTACGGCGTTGAGATGAAGATAATTCACTATGTAAAAGCGCTGCTTTCTGATGGCTTTGTCGTAGTTCCTGTACTTGATTTTCCATCAACGCCACCAAGGGCGAAACTACTAAGGTTAATCCTGTTTGTAGAAGTGCAGGAAGTTGAAAACAAATGGACTTCCCTCCACCTGTAGGCATAATAATCAGCGCATCTTTTTGTGCCAATAAACTGCTAACAATTTCTCCCTGTGGTGGACGAAAATCCTCATAACCCCAGATTTTTTGAAAAGCAGCGCGAACTTCTTGCCAAGATTTTGTTGTAGACTGATTCATAATCAATGGTAGATGCACTCATATCCTTGAACGCTGAATATAGCCTCTGTTATCCAGCTAATGGTTCAGTAATTAAAATTAAAAAGTTGCAGCCATAATTAACCAGCTTTTTAACTTCATATTAAACATTTTCACCCTAAGATCATAAAATTTATATCTTTCGCTGGATATACTTTCAGCCTTTGGAGAGATGCTTAAAATAGCCAATTTCCAGGATTCTGAGTTAAAGAGAGTTAGGTATTGCCATAGGTACAAACATAAATACTAAGAAAATACTAAGAGTTGCTTCTCAAGAAATTCTTAATTCCCCAACCCAAATTTAAACTTAGAAAAAGGAAATACAATGTTCCAAAGTACGGAAATCATGCTGGGACTCTACAAACCCCTATTGTGGTTAGCACAGATTCCAGATAACTCAAACGTCACGCCAGCACAGGCATCGGTTCTCATTTCCGGTCCGCGCTTTTTTGTGGCTTTAATCTCCGGCGTGATCTTAGCCTTTGCTTTTCAATTAGTTCTAACTAATCTCTCCCTTGCAGCCGGTATTTCCTACCTGGGGCATTCATCTGACTCGGATTCAGATAGTGGGGAAGTCGAAAGTTTGGGCGGGAGCATTCGCAAAATCGGGACAGCAGTGGGGATTTGGACATTAGTCACTGTGACGATCGCCTTATTAATTGCTTCTTTCCTCGCGGTAAAATTGAGCCTTGTAATCTTAGATCCAGGTTTGGGAGCAATTCTCGGCTTGGTGATTTGGGGTGCTTACTTTTTAATCCTCGTTTGGGTAAGTTCCACCACCGTCGGCTCCTTAATTGGCTCAGTCGTCAATACAGCAACCTCCGGGTTTCAGGCGATTATGGGGACAGCTACCGCCGCACTGGGCGCAAAAGCTGTCAATAACCAAGTTGTAGCGACAGCTGAAGCCGCCGCCGCCGCTATCCGTCGAGAACTAGGGAGCGCTATCGATCCTGCGAGTATCCGGGAGAACATTGAAGATTACTTAGAAAAGATTCGTCCTCCAGAGCTAGATGTGTCGAAAATTCGGAGTGATTTTGAAAATTTACTCAACGATCCGCAATTAAAAGCGATCGCCGGGACTCCAGATATCCGCAACATCGACCGCCAAAAGTTCATCGAGTTAGTCAGCAGTCGCACCGACCTTTCCAAAAAAGACGTTAGCCGCATTGCTGATACGTTGTATAAAGTTTGGCAGCAAGTGGTTGGTCAGCATCCAGCCACCGAAGACCGGATGGGTGAGTTAATGGAGTACCTAAAATCACTCCCAGCAGGACAAACCAAAACAGATGAACTCAACGCCAAACTGGATCAGTTAGTAAAAGAAAAGGGTAGTTCCAAAGAAGCCGATCAAAAGGCGGCTCCAGGCGCAATTCAAAGTACACTCCAGCAAGGACTAACTGCCTTAACCAGCATTGTTTTAGGACGCGCAGATTTGCCTGATTTGGATGTAGAAAAAATCTTGGGTAGCCTCAACACTGCCAAAGATAAAGTTACCCAACAAGCAGATAAGTTAGGGTTGCCAACACCATCACAACCCTATAGCCCAATTCGGGCTGATGTTGAAAACTATCTACACAACACTTATGCTTGGCAACTGAGTCCAGAAAAAATTGCTCAGGAATTTCGTGATGTTATCTACGACCCAGCAGCTGACTCAGGAATAGTCCGCAGGGAACTAGAACGATTATCCCGCAACGATTTTGCCAATATTCTCCAACAACGGGGAATGCTTACCCAAGACCAAATTCAGCGCATTGCAGACCAGTTAGAAACTGTCCGCAAAGATGTGTTAATGACAGTGAAAGTTGTTGAAGAAAGAGAGATAGTCCAAGACTTGCAACGTGCTGTGGAAAGTTATCTGCTCGTTACTCCGAAAGCAGATTTGATACCTGAAGCCATTGAGCAGAATTTCAAACCACTGTTGCAAGACTCAGAAGCAGACGATGAAACCCTGACATTGCGACTGGCTCACCTGGAACGTCAGGAAATTCGTGAGATATTGCTGCAACGGAATGATGTCCAGCTATATGAAGTAGAACCGATTCTCGATGAGTTGGAAAAACAGCGCGATCGCGTTTTGGTAGAATCCAAAGGACTAGCAGAACAGGCGCAATATCAAGCCGAAACTCTGTGGTTGAATGTAGAATCATATCTGCGTAATACAGGAAAAGCCGAACTGAATCCTGATGCCATTCGCGCCGAGTTCAAAAAGCTATTAGAAGATCCCCAAGCTGGATTTGCCTCAATTCGGGCGCGCTTGTCTCGCTTTGACCGTGATACCTTGGTGCAATTGTTGAGTCAGCGGCAAGATTTGAGTGAAGAGCAAGTTAATCAAATCATCAATTCTGCTGAGGACTCATGGCATAATATCCGCCATACACCCCAAGCTGTAGTGGATAAAGCTAAAGAACAATACGACTCCGTTACCACCACAATCACAGATTATCTGCGGAATACTGGTAAACAAGAATTGAACCCTGAAGGTATCCAGCGAGATTTGACCAAATTGTTTGAAAATCCCAAAGAGGGAGCCGTAGCACTACGCCGTCGGTTGTCGCAGTTAGACCGGGATACACTGGTGAAGTTGCTCAGTCAACGCAAAGACTTGAGTGAAGAACAAGTTAATGAAATTATTGATTCCACGCAAACTTCGATTCGCAACTTTGTCCGTGCGCCTCGTCGCCTAGCTAGCCGCACACAGCAAAGAGTGGAAACATTCAAAGGTTATCTAGAAGAGTATCTGCGGCAAACTGGCAAGGAAGAACTCAACCCAGAAGGTATCAAGCGCGACTTGCAATTATTGTTGCACGATCCACGAGTTGGGGTAGAAACTTTTAGCGATCGCCTTTCCCATTTTGACCGTTCTACGATCATCGCCCTGCTGAAAATTCGGGAAGATATTTCTGATGAAGAAGCGGCACGGATTGCCGATAACATGGTATCCGTAAGGGATCAATTTGTAGAACAAGTGCGGAACATCCAACGAGGCATTCAAGATGCAATTGATGGCGTTTTCGGACGGATTCGCAACTATCTCAACTCCTTGGATCGCCCAGAACTTAACTATGATAGTATCAAGCGCGATGTTCGGACATTTTTTGACGATCCCCAAGCGGGATTTGATGCCCTGCGCGATCGCCTGTCTTCTTTCGACCGAGATACGCTAGTGGCAATCATGAGTTCTCGTGAGGACATCTCTGAGGAAGATGCCAACCGGATCATCGACCAAATTGAACGGGCACGCAACACAGTATTGCAACGTGCAGAACG
>JBBSCU010000122.1:0-15703 GCA_038249935.1 Chroococcales cyanobacterium | reverse complement strand
GGGTCTTCTGGCACGAGGGATGCACTTGGGAGAATTTGGTGTCCTCGTTGGGCAAAAAAGTCGAGAAATATGTTGCGAATTTCGTTACCGCTTAGATACTGGGGATTTGAAGACATGGGTGTTTAACTTTCTTTTAACTTTGGATATAACGTTGCCTAGAACGAAACAACTCTGATTAACTCTACGATGGATGCAACTATTTATCTTAAATCTAGTAACCTATAAAAGTACATATTTTTATGTCTAAAGCCTGAACCACTTAGCTATAAGTCTAGGATTATCCACACATAACCTGCTTTTAGCAGGTTTTATCGTCTTTAAATTCTATTCCATAGATATTTTGCAATAAATGCAATAAATAATGATACAGATTAAGCCAGAAGTAAAGCGTATAGAAGAACTGCGCCAGTTATTGCAACAAGCAAGCTATGCTTATTACGTCTTAGATGCTCCAATCATGGAGGATACAGTGTATGACCAGCTATATCGAGAATTGCAACAACTGGAAACTCAGTATCCAGAATTGACGACACCTGATAGCCCCACTCAGCGTGTAGGGGAGAAGCCGGCAATGCAATTTACCTCAGTGCGGCATAACATCCCCCTCTACAGTCTAGAGAATGCGTTTAATATTGATGAATTGCAAGCATGGGATCAGCGTTGGCGGCGACAAGTACCGAAAATAGACTCAGTGGAATATGTCACTGAACTCAAAATTGATGGTTCTGCTTTGGCTCTTAGCTACCAAAATGGCATTCTAGTGAGGGGTGCAACTAGAGGTGATGGGGCGATGGGTGAAGATATTACCCAAAATGTGCGGACAATTCGCTCAATTCCCTTGCGTTTGAATTTTGAAGGGTTAGAAATTCTGGAAAGGGTGGAAGTGCGCGGTGAAGCTTTTTTGCCGTTGGAAGTCTTTAAACAAATTAACGAAGAAAGGCAAAAAGCAGGTGAGCAATTATTTGCTAATCCCCGTAATGCCGCAGCTGGTACACTCAGGCACTTAGACTCGCGCATTGTCGCTAAACGGCGGTTAGATTTCTTTGCCTATACCCTGCACATTCCTGGCACAGATGACACCAGTATTGCTAATACCCAATGGGAGTCATTGGAGTTGTTGGAAAAGATGGGTTTTCGAGTGAATCCCAACCGCAAATTGTGTGCATCGATCGCAGAAGTAGCAAAATATTATGAATACTGGGATACGGAACGGCTGAATTTACCCTACATGACTGATGGGGTAGTAGTGAAGCTGAATTCTTTTAAACTTCAAGAACAGCTAGGGTTTACGCAGAAATTCCCCCGGTGGGCGAACGCTTTGAAGTACGCAGCCGAAGAAGCACCTACCCGTGTGGAAAATATTGCTGTGAATGTGGGACGAACGGGAGCGTTAACGCCGTTAGCAGAAATGCGCCCTGTACAATTGGCGGGGACAACAGTTTCCCGCGCCACTTTACATAATAGCGATCGCATTGCTCAATTAGACATCCGCATTGGCGATACTGTCATTGTCCGCAAAGCTGGCGAAATCATCCCAGAAGTACTGAGGGTATTAAAAGAACTTCGTCCTGCTGACACTGAACCCTTTGTCATGCCTAGCCATTGCCCAGTCTGCGGTCAACCAGTGGTGCGAGAATCAGGTGAGGCGGTGACTCGCTGCGTTAATGCTTCTTGTGCAGCGATTCTCAAAGGTTCCATTGAACATTGGGTAAGTCGTGATGCCTTGGATATTAAAGGCATGGGGGAAAAGTTAGTATATCAAGTCGTTGATAAAGGTTTGGTGCATTGTGTTGCCGATTTATATGAGTTGACAGCAGAAAAATTATTTGTATTAGAAAGGATGGGGAAAAAGTCGGCAGAGAAATTAATCGATGCGATCGCTCTATCGAAAAACCAACCTTGGTCTAGGGTATTGTATGGTTTAGGCATCCGTCACGTTGGCAGTGTAAATGCCCAATTGTTGACTCAGAAATACTTTAGTGTAGACCAGTTAGCGACAGCAAAGCAATCAGATATTGAAGGAATTTATGGTATTGGGGCTGAAATTGCCCAATCTGTGTATCAGTGGTTTCGGATTGATGCTAACCAAATTTTAATAGAACGTTTGCAAGCAGAAGGATTACAATTAACTGCCACAGAGGAACCAAAAACAGTTGATGAAGGTAATCAAAAGTTCGCAGGTAAAACTTTTGTAATTACAGGTACATTGCCAACTTTAAAGCGAGATGAAGTTAAGGCTTTGATTCAAAAAGCTGGCGGTAAAGTGACTGATTCAGTGAGTAAAAAAACAGATTATCTAGTGTTAGGAGAAGATGCCGGTTCTAAGTTAGAAAAAGCCCTCTCCTTAGGAATTACGCAGTTAAGTGAGGCGCAATTCTTGGAGATGATTGAAAAATAATTCGTAATTCGTAATGGCGATCGCTCTCAAACTTAAAATGATATACATCTTCTGAGGTTTGGAATGTGACTCACCCTTCTTCTTTTGTAGGCATAATTTTACCGATATAGTTGGTAAAGCTATAATATTTTTGGTATAATTCTACCTAGCATCAATTTTAGTAATTTTCTATGAAGAGAAGACAAATTTTTGGCTTACTGGGTATATTGGTTGCTGGTTTGCTCCTAGCAATTGGTTTACCCTTGGTTACTCCTTCTTCGGTAATTGCACAGTCAAACACCAGCATACTCGTATCCGCAGCCGCCAGCTTAAAAGAAGCGATGGAAGAAATTAAGCCTTTATACCAACAAAGTAAATCAAATATCAATATAAATTATAATTTTGGGGCTTCTGGTGCTTTGCAGCAACAGATTGAGCAAGGTGCCCCAGCAGATATCTTTATTTCTGCTGCCAAAAAACAAATGGATGCCTTGGAACAAAAAGGACTGCTGCTATCAGGTAGCCGTACTAACCTAGCAAATAACCGTCTGGTGTTGATTGTGGCTCAAGATGTTGTTGGCATTAGTAGCTTCTACAATTTAACAGATAGTAAGATTAAAAAAATTGCGATCGGTGAACCCAGAAGTGTACCTGCCGGTCAATATGGAGAGCAAGTCTTAAAGAAATTGAAAATTTATGATCAAGTCAAGTCCAAATTGGTCTTTGCTAACAATGTGCGCCAAGTCTTAGCAGCAGTAGAAAGTGGTAATGCCGAAGCGGGTTTAGTTTATGTCACAGATGCCAAAATCTCTAAGAAAGTAAAAGTTGTAGTTGCTGCTGACGATAAGTTTCATTCACCGATTGTCTATCCGGTGGCAATAATTAAAAATAGTAAAAATATTGCGGCTGCCAAAGAATTTGTTCAGTTTTTATCTGGCAGTCAAGCCAAGACTGTACTCAAAAAATATGGGTTTATTGTGCGTTAAAGAAATCAAAAATAATGAATTAATACTGCTTAGATTGGATAAATCGCACCTATGCAGATTTTGTAGCTGTTGTTCTCGATTTTCACAAACTAGTCATTACCTGAGCTAATTCATTAGACAAGTCAACTACAGACTCCTGGCATTTTTTAAACAAAACGCCAGCTAAAAAATAATAATCACCGGAATAAAACGCCATTTTGTGTTTTTGAAGATTTTCTATGTGTTTCTTTACCTTCGGTTCAGAGCTATAGTAGCCGAATTGCAAAGGTAAAACCATGAATTTGTCAACACAATAATCATTTTCTTTAGCTAAATTAAGCGTACTTGTGGGATTAGAAAAGCTTGATACCAAAACCAACACATTTTCATAATCTAACGACAAAAGCTCATTGGTAACGGTGGCTCCATCTACACCTCCAAATAAGAGTGGCATACAAATATCGTTATCTGGTGCAGGGATATAGGGCGGATTGGCTATAAGATATTCTGCATCGGGTTGAGAATAATTAAACAAAGATGAATTATGAATTACATATTTGTTAGTGAGATTGTATTCATCAATGTTTGAATTTGCAACTTTCCATGCAGAAGTGTTTAATTCAAATCCCTGGATCACACTATCAAACTTGTTTCTCAGTAATGAATTAATAACGGGGCTGCCATCCCCTGAACCAAACTCAACAATAGATTCGTAATCTTTACAATCTCTGAGAACAAAGTTTTCTAGGCAATTTGAGTAGAAATTAGACTCTTCAGGGCAAAAAAATATGTCTTTCATTTGACTATAGCTCAAAGGTAATTTATTATGAACTCGAAAAAAAATCATTTATTGCCTTAATACAAGGCAACATAAAATTGTTCCTTTAGTAAGGAATTTATTGCTCAAGAAACCTGTTGCGGACGAGTTAGCACTTAGAAATGCCAAAATAAAATACTAAACGGTAACTTGCTATTTTTAATTGCTAATTTTGGGGATTTTTTATCCGACTAAAGCAGCTTGTTCTGCTTCGCGTATTGATCGCATTACAGCCGTCGCCGCGCGATCGCCCATTAGTTTCTCCTGATCATACCCAAGCACCAATTCCCATGCCTGATCGGGATACTGTTCTGCCAAAGGCAAAGCTACATCATCTACCATCCAACGTCCGTGGCGTTCATCTTCCTTAATGTGCAGTTCCCAATAACCCATCGCCGCCTCTGAGAGTTCCAGCCGTTGTGCCGCTGCTAAATAGTTGTTGTAAGCCGCAGGGCCGGCCACCTCAAAATATGTTAGTGCGCCATTATAACGTAGGAAATAACGCTTGCGCTCAGTCGTTAGAAAGTTATGATTACCAGAAGCCAGTACTTCCCAAGGTACTAAATCGAAGTATCCTTCTGGTTTAGTGTTCATTCCAAATTCAGCCAACATCTGGGCAAAAAATGTTGAGTGCTTGCGGGATAACCGACCGTTGCCGTACTCTTCTAGGAGTACGCGCACCAGCGTACACTGCACTTCATTAGCCGTACCACCCAAAATCCGCGAAAGACGACTACCTTCGACTAAGCCATCAAAAGAAGCGATCGCTAGCAAATGGCGATAACCAACTTCGGTCATTTCCTCACGAATGTAGCGGCTATCCTTCGACAAGGGCGGCTCTAAATCAGCAGATGCACGCTCAATTAGCGCTTGTTTGACATCTGATTTTTGCAGTGCGGCTACATCTATTTGAGCAAGTTCCCACTTTTGCCAAGCATCTTCAATTTGGTCACGGCATGAGTACAAGTAAAGCGATCGCTCATTGGTATAGTGCCGCAAATCGTCGTACCAAAACAGCTTTAGCCGATTAATTCGGTAAAGTATCCTCTGGAGAAAACGGTGAGCCTGTTCATCGGAGCGATCGTTTCCATAAGCAGCGCTAATTGCCAATGAAAGCGTCTGTTCAAACTCACTAGCTCTTGTAGGTTCTGCATGGAGTTTATTGTCTAAATCCTCCGTTGCCAGAAGTTTTATAAATTCCTCTTCAGCACGCTCGTACTTGGTAAGCGTTCTTTCTTGTGTTTGCGTACTCATTTTCCCAGCCTCAGCGCTAGGAAACATAACTAAATTACTTTGCATGGAATATTCGGTAGCTTTGCGAAAGTGAGAAATGAGTTTCACCTCTAATAATAGTTTTTCACACGAGTTGATTTCTGTACCTCTTTCCCTGGTTATAAAGAAGGATTAAATCTAGAAGAACACTGGGCATTGGGCATAAGTCTTTGATACTCACTGACGAGTCTTTTAACTCCACTTCTCCTGCCTGCCCCCTGCCTCCTGCCCCCTACGGCGCTTCCGACTGTTGCTCAGTTGCTTTACTTGGCGGAATCTCCTCCAGAGGAATCAGCGCTTCGATTACCGACTTCACAATTGGCGCGGCGACAGTAGAACCATAGGCACTTTCTCCTTTTGGCTCATCCACCAGCGCGAACACTACATAACGAGGAGATTCCACGGGCAAAATAGCTACAAAGCTGGTCATTCTCGCACCCTTAATGTAGCCACCATTCGGACTTGCTTTTTGAGCAGTACCAGTTTTGCCAGCAATACGATATCCCGGAATTTGTGCCGCCTTCCCACTGCCTTCAGTAACAACAGTTTCCATCATTTCCACAACCTTTTGGGCTGTGGCGGCTGAGAAAATTTGACGTGGGATGGTGCGAGTGGGTGAATCATGCATCTGCCCTTTGGTATCAATCAGCCCCCGAACTACATGAGGTGTAACCAACTTACCGCCATTAGCTAAAGCGCCGTGCATTTGCACCAGTTGTAACGGTGTCATCGAAAAGCCTTGCCCAAAGGAAGTAGTAGCTGGTTCAATTGGCGAAGAGATAAATTCTTCTTGACTTTTGAGCCGCCCACCAACTTCAAAAGGTAAATCTGTATCAACTTTTTGTCCTAGCCCCAAACGTTCTAGCCAGTTGTAGTAGATTGAAGGCTTTAAGCGTTGGATAATTTGCACCATGCCAATGTTGCTAGAATATTGCAAAATCTGAGCAATGTTGATTCGCCCATAACCATTTTTCATCGCATTTTGGATGGTGTAGTTAGCGACTCGAATAGAACCGGAGTCATTAAATACATCATCTGCTTTGATCACACCATTTTCCAGAGCGATCGCCACATTCAAAGGTTTGAAAGTTGATCCCGGTTCATAAAGATCCGCCACCGTCCAGTTTTTGAACAGCGAAATATTAGCCTTAGAATATTCATTAGGGTTATAAGTAGGCTGAGAAACCAGGGCGAGTAGAGAACCATCCAATGCATCCATGACAATTACCGCCCCACGTTTAGCATCAAACTTCTCCATTTGTTGTTTGAGCGCAAGGCGGGCAATTCGTTGTAGACGGCTATCAATAGTGAGTTGCAGTCGCAAATCATCAAAATGCAAAAAACCTTCGGGCGCATAATCAGGCCTCAAGTCTCCGTTACCCGAACGACTGAGCCGCACTGTTTGTACAGGACGTTCTAGTAACTTCTCTTGAGAGTATTCCACACCTGCTTGACCACGACGGTCAACATTCACGTAGCCTACCACGTCAGCAACTAAATCGTCTGGCGGGTAAAATCGGGAGTATTTTTGAATCCACTCCAAGCCATTTAAGCGCAAAGAGATGACGCGATCGATCATTTCTTCCGGCAAGGCTGGAGCAAGTATAATCCCACTTTTTTTACTTTGAAAAGTTTTCACTAATTCAGTAGTATCTTTCGCCAATATTGACGAAAGACGCTCTGCCATCTCCTCATTAGACTTATCAAACAGCTTGGGATGAGCGTACAAGGTATACACAGGACGGTCAATCGCCAATAAATTAGTATTGCGATCGACCACCGGGCGACGGGGCATAAAAGGACGCAAATTTACCATTTGCTGGTTTCGCGCCTTCTGGGTTAACTTTAGTCCCCTGACAATTTGCAGATTATACAAGTTGACACCCAACCCCAACCCTGCTGTCATTAATACGCCCCACACTATGAATAGTCGAGACTTATTGTTCGATTTGTTCGATATTTGGTCTGGGATATTAGAGTCGAGTCTCTCCAACAACCCTTGTTTAGAACCCTTCTGTCGCCTTGCAAATGGTGGATTCTGAAACTTTCTGAATTTTATTTTGCTTGGTGACTTCTGCATTCGGTTCGTCCTTTGTTCTTTGTCATTTGCCACAAGTCTGAGTCCTAATGACCAATGACCCTTGACCGTTGACCTTATATTAATTCTCTAAAATCACGCTACAGATAAAAGCCTGAAAGGTTAGATTTTATCTAACCTTCAAAAAATTACGAATTGTTACTTAGTATCCTCCCAACGGCCACGATGTTTGCTGTTGCGTTTCAGAATTTGGCGTTGTGTTAGCAGAGGCTGGCTTAGAACTATGAGGTGCTGGAGGCAAGAAAATCATCCCTTGAGGAGTTGGCGATACTAGCCCTGTCGTTGGTTGTTCTGCTTCCTCAGCCATTTTATTTGTTAGCGTCGCGTTGGTTGTCGTTAGTAGCCGCTCATGACGTTGGAGCTTTTGCAGTCTGCTATATGACTGACTCCAAAGCTCTTGGGAATATACCGTCCAGCCATAAGCTGCAAGTGTCGCTGCTACTAACAAGAACGCCAAAACTGACGAATAACGATTAAAGGTGTACAAACGCAGCAACCACAAAGGGGTGACTCCAGAATTAGACATTATGGGAAGGCGAAGAAAACCTCCCCCCGGACTCTTCTGAGTCCGACTCGACTGCTCATTGAAATTTTTCGAGGAATGTTGTTTTTGAGAGGATGTTGGTGTGGTTTGGGCAGAGGGTGTAGAACCACTCCGCGCTGCTGACTTCCGACGGGCAGAGTTTCGTGTCCCTAAAGAAAGGATGGAATCTCGCCGGAACCAATTACCTCTTGGAGAAACAGCCGATTTACGAGCAACTACCATAAGTTTTTTTTGGATGGGAAATACTGTACTTTAGATTGATTGTCCTGATTGTCTGTTTTTGTTTAGGTTAAAATTCCTTTATGTGTAACAAGCACACATAACAGACTACACCCTTTTAACTGTTCTGATAGGTAGCTGTACCGATGTTTGCAATCAGCGATGAGAAACTGGATAGTTTACCCTTTGGGTATCGCACCTAAAGTATGGCAACGCTGGCAGCAAGGTGCAATACTCTCTGAAAAAATTTAATTTTTTGCTATGATAGCTCGGTTTGCCAGAAAATTTGATACTTTCCGTTTTGCTCCTAGTGAAGAGAAACTAATCAGATGGCTGTATGATATCTAATCCGAAAAAGGATTGTTTTTTTAAGTGTATAATTTCACAACATTTAAAAAAAGCAATAAATACGGTATCGTATTCAACAGGCGGAAAATTGTTCTAGCCACAATTGGTGAAAGAGGAGTTATGAAAACAAAAATCTTTGGTTTGGCTCTAATGTTAAGTCTGGCTGCAATTCTCGGAGCCTGTGAAGGTGGTGGTGGTGGTACTGGTACTACTACTCCAGCTGCTACAGGTGAACCAACTGATGCACCTCCTGTTGGCTCTACCCCTGTGCCTACTACACCAGCTACTCCTTAATCAGGCATCTTCAGCTTTAGTTTAATTTATGGTGTACGAGAGCTTAAAGTTTGCTAAAACATCAGCTAAGTAGGGTAGCAAGTAGAGGACACTGGTGATAAAAATTCAATTCGCAACCAAGTGTCTATCGGAAATTCTCGCCAAACCGAACCTTGTTCCAAGTTAAAGCGAGTTGAGTTCTCTAAATCTTAAGCCATCTTTTGAGCCAAGTATTTCCCTCATTTGGTATTTAGAATGGCTTAGACTATTGAGTTTTGAGAGGGCAAAACTAATTTATTGCGATCGCTGGCAATTACTCTTGAGCATTTCCTGTAGTCTATTCCGTATCAGGAGAGACCTAGTAATGTTTATTGATATTGCCAGATTTTTATTGGGGAAATTTGTAACTTTGCGAATTGGGCATGGGGCATAGGAAAAACAGATTTTTATTCTGCGTTGTGAACGTAGCTCAGGAGATGGGGAGAGTTGAAGCGATTAAGGCAATAAAATTACTGGGCTTAATTGTGGCTAGTGCGACGTTGATTGTGTTAAGTAGCTATTGGAGATCGGCGGTAATAGCATTACCGCTACCAGAGGATACACCAGAAGAGATATTACGGACACAGATTATCATAGAAGCGCGATCGCCTATTGATGGCAAATTTCTCACAGCTGCCGAATACGCCCAATTGCAAGCGCAGCTACAAGAAGCCCCACCACGAAAACTAGACCCGAAAATTCGAGAACAGATTTTCTTGCTTCGTATACGTAAAACCTTACTCCAGTTTTTCCCATTTTTAAATCTTTAGATAAATTACTCAAAGACCAAAAGTTAAGAGCTTTCCCCAATGCCCAATACCCAATGCCCCATTCTGATGTACGATAACGGTAGCGGCAAAATTGCAAATAAATGTAAAGAATATGTATAAATATTAAAAAAGTAGATTCAGTCAATCACGTTATTTCACTTAGGTAGCTTCATGTCCATGACCACGATTGCCCCTGAACAGGTTAACCGCATCGTTTGGAATCAGCATAACGATCCCTTTGAAATACTAGGTTCTCATCCCATAGAACAAGATGGCAAAACTGTCTGGGCTGTGCGAGCCTACCTACCAAATGCAAGTGCCGCATGGGTAGTTATTCCTGAACAACGGAAGGAATACCCAATGCAAACAGTGCATAATCCTCACTTTTTTGAATGCACGATTGAAACCGCAGAACTGGCAAACTACCAGTTACGGATTAAAGAAGGGGAACATGAACGTGTCATCTATGACCCTTACGCTTTTCGTTCTCCCCGCTTAACAGATTTTGACTTACATTTGTTTGCTGAAGGCAACCATCATCGCATCTATGAAAAACTGGGAGCGCACCCCACGGAAATAGACGGTATTAAAGGCGTTTATTTTGCCGTTTGGGCACCCAACGCCCGTAATGTTTCATTGTTGGGAGATTTCAACCTCTGGGATGGACGTAAAAACCAGATGCGTAAAGGACGCACCGGCGTTTGGGAATTGTTTATTCCTGAAATCGGTGCAGGAGAGCATTACAAATATGAAATCAAAAATTTTGAAGGACATATTTACGAAAAATCCGATCCCTACGGTTTTCAGCAGGAACCCCGCCCAAAGACAGCATCTATTGTCACTGATTTAAATACTTATAGTTGGAGTGATGAAGACTGGATGGCAAAGCGGCGTCGCACTGACCCCCTTGCTCAACCAGTCTCAGTCTACGAGGTGCATTTAGGTTCTTGGTTACACGGTTCCAGTGCCGAACCAGCTAAACTCCCCAATGGCGAAACTGAACCTGTAGTTATCGTTTCGGAACTGAAGCCGGGTGCACGCTTCCTTACCTACCGAGAACTGGCAGACCAACTTATTCCATACGTCAAAGAATTAGGATACACCCATTTAGAATTGTTACCGATCGCAGAGCATCCCTTTGATGGTTCTTGGGGTTATCAAGTAACTGGTTACTATGCCCCTACCTCCCGTTTTGGCAAGCCCGAAGATTTCATGTATTTTGTTGACAAATGTCACGAAAATAATGTTGGGGTAATTGTAGATTGGGTTCCCGGTCACTTTCCTAAAGATGGACATGGTTTAGCTTTCTTTGATGGTAGCCACTTGTACGAACACTCTGACCCCCGCAAAGGCGAACACAAAGAATGGGGTACTTTGGTGTTCAACTATAGTCGTCATGAAGTTAGTAATTTCCTAGCAGCAAATGCTCTCTTCTGGTTTGACAAGTACCACATTGACGGGATTCGTGTCGATGCTGTGGCCTCGATGATCTATAATGATTATTGCCGCAAGCCAGGAGAATGGCTGCCCAATAAGTACGGCGGTAGAGAAAACCTAGAAGCAGCTGATTTTGTGCGTCAGGTAAATCACATCATCTTTAGCTATTTCCCCGGTATTCTCTCAATTGCTGAAGAATCTACTTCTTGGCCAATGGTGTCTTGGCCTACCTATACAGGCGGACTGGGCTTTAACTTGAAGTGGAATATGGGATGGATGCACGATATGCTGGATTATTTCAGCATGGACCCTTGGTTCCGTCAGTTCCACCAAAACAATATCACCTTTAGTATGTGGTACAACCACAGTGAGAACTTCATGCTGGCTCTGTCTCACGATGAAGTGGTGCATGGCAAGAGTAATATCATCGGTAAAATGCCGGGGGATACATGGCAGAAGTTAGCGAATGTGCGTTGTTTATTTAGCTATATGTTTGCTCACCCAGGTAAGAAAACCATGTTTATGAGCATGGAGTTTGGGCAGTGGAGTGAGTGGAATGCTTGGGCAGATTTAGAGTGGCATTTATTGCAGCATGAAGCCCACCAACAGTTAAAAACGTTTTTCCACGATTTGAACCATCTCTACCGTTCTGAGCCAGTTTTGTACACTCAGGATTTTGCCCAAGAGGGGTTTGAATGGATTGATTGTAGCGATAATCGTCATAGTGTAGTTTCCTTTATCCGGCGTGACAAGGATTCTGATGATTTTGCGATCGTGGTTTGCAATTTCACACCGCAACCCCATTCTCACTACCGCATCGGTTTACCAGAAAAGGGATTTTATACTGAGTTGTTCAATAGTGATGCGCGTAAGTATGGCGGCAGCAATATGGGTAACTTAGGCGGTAAGTGGACAGATAATTGGTCATTGCATAGTCGTCCCTATTCCCTGGATTTGTGTCTACCACCTTTGGGAGTGTTGATTCTCAAGTTAGATAAGCAGAAGACAGCAGAGGTAATGGGATAACAATTTGGGTTGGGCATCGCCCACCCACAAAATTTTGTTTACTGGCGTGTTAGTGACCTAGATATGTGGGGAATTACGCGAATTGTTTAAATTGACAAACTCAACTGCGAACCTTCCTG
Source organism: Chroococcales cyanobacterium (assembly GCA_038249935.1). Classification (GTDB taxonomy): domain Bacteria; phylum Cyanobacteriota; class Cyanobacteriia; order Cyanobacteriales; family Nostocaceae; genus Nostoc. The sequence goes on along the minus strand of JBBSCU010000122.1, from coordinate 3,399 downwards.
AGTTTTATTCACTTCAATCCTGGCTTGGAAAGCTTCTTTGAGGTGGGGCATATGGGTTACAGTGAGGATACAGGCGAAATCGGAAGCGATCGCATTAATCGCGGCAATCAAGCGATCGCATCCTTCAGCATCCTGTGTACCAAAACCTTCATCCACAATTAACAATTGCAACGCCGCCCCCGCCCGTTGCGCTAATAATTTCGCCAAGGCTAAACGGATGGCAAAGTTAATTCTAAAGGCTTCTCCACCAGAATAAGTTTCATAAGATCGCGTTCCTCTAGAATCGGCGATTAAAATATCCAAGGTGTCGATCAGCTTGGCATTTTTCTTGGTTGATTTCGCACTGCGTCCAGCTTTTTGAGTAATAAATTGGACATGAAACTGATTACCACTCAGCCGCGAAAGTAGCTGATTTGTTTCGGCTTCCAGTTGGGGCAACACATTCTCAATCATCAGTGCTTGGATGCCATTTTTACCAAAAGCTTGCGCTAATTCCTGATAAACACGATATTCCTGCTTGCAAGATTGGAGTTGCTGCTGCTGTTGTTCATACTGAATTTGCAGCGTTTCCAGTTGATGCGCCAGTTGTTCTAAACGCCCTAACTTGGCAATTTGCTCATCAAGTTGCCGTCTGCGTATGACAATCTGCTGCTCTAAAGCTTGAATTTGGGCAGATGGGTTAGATGTAGCTTGGAGTTGCTGAATAATGCTTTCGATTTGTCCGCCGAGTTTTTGCCGCTCGGTTAATCTGGCACTTCTAGATTCCTCTAACTCTTGTAATCTCGTCTGGAGTTGGGGATATTGCTGCTGGGCTGATAGTAGTTGTTGATACCGCAAATGCCAAGATTGAGCTTTCTTTACAGCTATACGCAGATTGTTGTGCTGCTCGGAACTGTAGCCAATTTCGGCAATGTGACGCTCAAGAGCCGCGATTTGTTTAGCACATTCCGAATCAGTCTGATCCTGCTGGATTCTGGTTTGTAATTGGGCAATTTGGGACTGAAGTTCTGGTTTTCGGGCTAATAGTTGCCCTTGTCGTTTAGTTGCATCTTTAATTTGCCCCTGTTTAATTTCTGCCCATCGCCACCGCTCAACTTCGCTCCGAGCAAGGGCGTGGTCTTGTTCATTATAATTAGCTTGTTGCAGATATTGGTTTAGCTGCTGGAGTTCGGCTTGTTTATCGGGAGCGTAATCACCAGCTTGGAGCGATCGCTCTAAATGCTGTTTTTCGGCGGCAATTTGTTGTAACTGTTGTTGGACATCAGTTGTAGCTTCTAACTGTGCCGCCAACTGTCCCCGTTGTTCGCGTAAACCATCGTAACCCGCCAACTGTTGGGAAATTTCCCGATATTCCTGCCTAAGTACCTGAATTTCTCTATCTGACACAGCCATTTGTTCTCTGACTACCCAAAATTGCCCTTGAGTATCCTCTAACTCAGCCTGGGTTTTTTCCACCACGCGGTTCCAGTGATGTTCGTCTAAAGGATGCTCACATAATGGACAAAGTGCTTCAGGATTTTGGAGCATTTGCAATTTCTGCTCTAATTCTCCCAGCAGTTTTTCATAGTCCCGTTGGTGAGCTTGCAGACGTTCAATAAAGTGCCGCCTTTCTTGCCCTTTTTCCTGAACTCGTTGCAGATAAACCCGCTTTTTTTCCAGTTCATCAATCTGGATTCCTACATCCATCACCGCTTGTTGCAATTGCGGTTGTCGTCGTTGCTGGCGTTGCAATTGGTTCTCAGTACTTTGGAGTTGTTCGAGTCGCGCTACTAAACCAGCATGAGTGCGATCTAGTTGGCTTTGTAAAGTTGCTCGTTGTTGCAACAAGGGAGAAACTTGCATTTGCAGTTGATCTAGGCGAGCAACATGGTGACGGGCTGCGCCCAATTGTGACAAAGCTGCTTCCACTTCACCTGATTTAGTCAGAGTTTGCTGAATGTCGCGCTCTTGTTGCTGTAAAGCTTCGATTTGGGCTTGAGCTTGTTGCAATTGCCGTTCGATTTCGTGAATTTGTTTGGTAAGTTGTTGTTGCTTTTGTTGGCGAGTCTGCCCGGCGCGGGTATATTCTTCAAATTTAACAGCAAAGGTTTCTTCTTGAGATTGTAGACTTTGATATTGAGCGTATCCAGCTTTAATCTCAACTTCTTGGTGTAATATTTTTTCTAAATCTGATCGCTGAGAGCCAATAGCTGATTGTTCTTGTTGGAGGCGATCGCAATCTTGAGTAAGATTTTGATATTGCTGCTTCACAAAGCTGAGTTGTTGTTCCCAATTTTGGCGCTGGTGCTGGATAACTTGCAAACTTTGTAATTGAATATTATCAAAAGCTTGCACCTGTTGCAGTTGGTTAAGTTCCGCTTCTAACTCCACTCTTTGCGCTTTGGTTGTCTCGCGTTGTTGCAGCTGAATTTTTATCGACTCCAAAGAACGCTCTAGCTCTATTGTCTGTGCTTTGAACTGACGAGAAGATTCCTTAGCCCGTTCTTCCAAATCATCATACTGATTGAGTTTCAACAACTCCGCTAAAATTTCTTTACGTTCTGCGGGGCGCTTGAGCATGAATTCATCCGCACGGCCTTGACGTAAGTAGGCAGAATTAATAAAAGTATCATAATCGAGCTTGATGTGTTCTAAAATCAAATCCTGTGTTGCTCTTACCCCTTTGCCAGTGAGTGAGCGAAAACCAGATGGTATTTCTATTTGAAATTCCAGGACGCTAGTAGATGCCCGAATTCGAGTGCGAATCACCCGATATTTTTGCTGATTACTTTGGAAAGTAAAATCAACCCGAACTTCTTTCGCGCCAGAATAGATCACATCATCTTCAGCAGTGGCGCGGCTTTCACCCCAAACTGCCCAAGTGATTGCTTCCAGAAGGGAAGATTTACCCGCACCATTGGAACCACAAATACAAGCCGTATGCAAACCACGAAAATCTAAAGTCGCATCACGGTAACTAAGAAAGTTTTTGAGGATAAGTTGTACTGGGATCATTCAGGCTACAGTGCCACATCTACTTTTAATAATTAACAGTACAGATGCACTGTTTGTTAGTTTAGCTATCTAGATATCAGGTTTCTAGTCTTGAAGACATCAAATTTACAAAAATTAACAATAGGATGAGCAAATTTTTCTTGTTGTATGAAGAATTTTTACTAGCTTCGCAGAAAAATCAAACTTCCGTGGCGGCTTTTGATTATTTGCCGTTGTTAACTGAGAAGAAAATATTTACAAAAAAGTAGATTATTTCTACTTAAATAGGACTTACGCACTGTACAAATTCATCGTGATGTGGGTTAACGAAAATAGGTTCTTTCAGGCTTTTTTTAATTATCTTTTGATCGTATAGCAGTTCTCGTTTACGTGAGGTACACCCGTAGGGGCACGGCATGCCGTGCC
>JBBSCU010000121.1:0-15779 GCA_038249935.1 Chroococcales cyanobacterium | reverse complement strand
TTTGAGGTGTCTACTCTTGACGGCAGTAACGGTTTTGCCATCAACGGCATTAATGACACTGATTTCTCAGGCATATCAGTCAGTGCGGCTGGAGACGTTAACGATGACGACATCGCTGACCTAATTATCGGCGCACCTTTTGCTTTATCTGGTGCCGGGCAGAGCTACGTGGTCTTTGGCAGCAGTAACGGCTTTGGTGCCAGTCTCGACCTCGCCAACCTTGACCCGAATAGGGGCTTTGCCATCAACGGTATTAATGATACTGACTCTGCCGGCATATCAGTCAGCGCTGCTGGGGATATCAACAACGATGGTGCCGACGACTTGATTGTTGGTGCAACTGGTGCTGCTTCTGGAGCGGGACAAAGTTATGTGATCTTTGGTACTCCACAACTACAACCAGAACTAGAACCACAATTGATAAACAATGGTAATGATGTCTTCAATATCACAGGTGGCAATGATACGGTAACACTCAATGTTGCTGTGACAGGCAGTAATTCTAGGCTGGTGAATGAATTCGGTGTATATGCTGTTGATGATGCAACAGGCAACATTGACGGTATTGCTCCGGGCGGAGCAGGTTACGCCCGCGAAGCTTTAGAACGAGGACAGGTGATTCTCTCAACTCTTGCCAATCTACCCAATGGGTTCAGTAACAGTCCTCTAAATAGTTTATTAGAGTTCCCATCTGATACTAACCTGAGATTTTATTTGGTAAAAAATAGTACAACGGAAAATGTGCTGACTAATGTCACACCAATTACTGACGTACTGCTTTCTAGCCCGTCAAATCAAAGGATTAGGACTTTGGATAACAATGCGTTCTCCTTAGCTTGGGAAGATGGTTCCGGTACTAGCACTAATGACTTTCAGGATTTGGTGGTAAGAATTCAGGCTACAGATAATCTATTACCTTTGGGTGCAAGTCTCCAAGGTCAGCCACAAAAAGAATTGATTGATTTACGGGATGCTCAACAACGGGTGAGAGCTGATTTTGTTGTCAACCGAGAAGCTGCATTCAATAATTTCGTCGGATTCTATAAAGTAGCTGATGAGAATGGTGGTATTGACACCAACAACGATGGTCAGGCAGATATTCTTGTTGGGCAAGCTGGTTATGCCCAAGCCGCAATGCGTCAGCGCGTTGCAGGAATTGACTTGTCGGTGAATAACCAAGGTACAGCAACTTTTACTGGCATTTTCGAGCCTGGTTCCATCTTTGCACCATTTATTATCGTCGATGGCAGACCAGATGCCCTTTTAGATAGCAATTCCAATAATGATCCAGCAGTTTACTTCTCATTCTTGGGTGCCAACGCCGACAGGGTAGATCATGTTCGTCAGTTAGGGAACAACACCTTTGGCTTTGAGGATTTAGCAGGTGGGGGTGACAGAGATTTTAATGATGTTATTGTCCGAGCTAATTTGAGTATTGTCTAGGTAAGATTCAGAATCCAGAATTAAAAAGACTTGGATATCCAAGTCTTTTTAATCAACAATAAAATCGAGAAGCCATAGCATATTTGATTTACCAAAAATTCTGGATTCTGACCGGAGTCGGAGTTTTTCCGACTTCGTTCCTAAAGGTCAATTCACGCCACTTGCTTGACTTGAGGATCGCTTACTATATTGGTTCCTCTTTAATTCTTACGTTCCTAGCTAATAATTGAGGTATTGCACTATTGGCAGTGTCTATAAGCTAAAAATAAGGCTGTAAGTGAATGGTAAACAGTACCTACACTACTTTGTGAGATGATGCGATCGCAAATAATATCTATACCTTTAGCTATAATTTACTTAGTAACAGTTATCAAAAAGTCGCAATTGAATACAACCCTACTGTTGTAACTGAATATCCATCAGTACAAATAGTCAAAAAAAGTTCAACCGTCAACTGTGTTATGGTTGGATATGTTGAGAAATATTTTCGGTCATGTGACTGACTATATGGCTGCCTCTCCGAATCTAAATCTCTACACCCTTTGATTCTGGAGTGTTTTATGTCGGTTTATCTTGCTAATCTACCCAATGAACTGAAATTGATACATCTCACTGTCAAAAAATGTGCTAAGAAGAATGGACAGTAAAGTGTGTCACAAACCTAGACAACATCCGAATACCACTTGAACTTATGCCAACGGATATAATTACCCGTCCTGAATCCCTTACAGAAGATTGTTTCTTCACTTACGCCCTTGGAACTGATTTGCACGACACTAATTCGACAGTCCAATATTTACGTCGAATCAGGAAAGAAGATAAACCATATATTGACATAGCTGTTTCCCCCAGACCGGGCTATCGGTTTGAGGTTTGCCTTATACCTGTTGAAGGGTTCGCTCAAGAAACAATATTAACAAAAGATGGGTTTGCTAAAGCTTTAGCGATTATTTGTGCTGTATCTAACAAAGCTAGGAAGCGTTTCCCTTCAGGAAATGGACAAGATATAGTCCGGTGTCAATTTAGCAACTTAGCTGATGCAGTCGCTGTGGCAAACAGATTGTCTGCCTTGCCCTCTGATATGTATGAAACTCTCGCCAAGATCCCAAATGCGTTGTAAGATAGCGTCCGCTTAAAGATTTATTATTAGGACTGATGTGAAGACATTTTAATGATAAGTAATTAGACGGACTTGAGATAAAAATCTCAATAGTTCGTATTTAATCTGTTGAGAAAAGACTTGTTATACAAGACTTTTAACTCTAGTGGACAATTTTCCTGTTTCTGCACGATAACCCGTAATTCAAAGTGAGTTTTTTTTATGCCTATAAGTCCTTTGCGTGAAGAACCTCGTAACCAGCGAGCGCCTGTAATTCGTACAAGTAATGAGTTTATTCTCTTGGAATGGCTAAAGTCAACCGGTCGTTTGATAGAGCGTGAACATCAAGAATCTGAGTATTTAAATGAAGTAGAAGAAATATCAGAAATGATCGACCTTGATGATATCCCTTATGATCATGACGATGACGATGCTGAGATGGATATAGAAGCCTAGTAGGGTAATTCGTAATTACTTACCTCAAGGGTTTCATTAAATTGGAATAAGTACTTCATTTACGCCGAAAAGGTAAGATTCCCGAATTTTTAGAGAAATCGGGAATCTTAGTATTCAAATGCGAGTGTGTTTAATTCGGGGACTTGAGTAATAGATAAAATAATTGTCCATTGCTGACTGTAACACCTGCGCGATCGCCTGGTATCTTACCAGTACCTAAAAAATAATCTACTCTACCTGCACCTTTAATTGCACCTCCGGCATCTTGGTCAAGAACATAGCGACTAACAATGCGCTCTGCCATTTTTCCGGTAGGATTAACAAAGGGAATAGAGGTGCGAATCAACGCTAAAGCACCGGGAGGCATGAGAGATTTATCTGTAGCAATAGAACGCTCTGCTGTTAGTGGTACGTTAATAGAACCTTGGGCTGGCTTACCGTAGTTTTCTTGAAAAAAAACAAAGCTGCGATCGCGCGGAATGTAAATATTTAATTCTTGGGGATGCTTTTGGAAATAGTCGAGAATAATTGGCATAGTCATACCTTGTAGGGGTAATTTGCCATCATTCGCTAATTCTCGCCCAATACTTTTGTAGTTATAAGCGATATTATCGGCGTAACCTATGGTTGTCTGAGTTCCATCAGTCAACTGAAGTTTAGCTGAACCTTGAATTTGAGCTAAATATGGTTCGAGGCGATCGCGGAACCAAAACAACTCTAATCCTCGCAACTTACCTTTTGCGCCTTGTAAACCGTCTGCTCCTTCTAACTGTAGGCGTGTAGGATGAGGCTTAGGCCAAGAGTTTAAATCAGGAGGTAATCGATAAACAGGATAACGATATTCTGCTGTGGGGACGCGACTGGCTGCGTAAAGTGGTTCATAATAAGCGGTGAATAAAACAGAACCTTTGCTATCTTTCCCGACTGATTGATAAAAAATAAATTCCCGTTCTATGGCTTGATGTAATTCGGTGGCAGAATTAGTTTTTAATAGCAATTCGCGGAATCTTTGTAAGCTTTTGAACACGCGATCGCGCGTAATCCCTGCTACCTGATAGTTTTGATAAGCAGCTACAGCATTAGGTGTTTGTATGTATTGGAGACTGCGAGCGATCGCTGTCAACAGTGCTTTTTTATCTGGTAATTCTCCATAGAGAACCTCATCTAAACAAGAGCGATCGCCTTGACAACAAGTAATTGGCAATCTCTGAATCAATGTTGATTTTTGCTTTTGTGGAAGTGCATTTTTATTTTCACCAGTTAAGGAAACTGGTATATCCCACTTTTTCAAGCGACATTCTGGCGGACTGAGTTCCCGATGCGCCAAAGATTGCATCCGCACCAGCAAAATCGACAAAAATACAGGTAAGCTGATGGCAATAACTTTGTTTAGCTTTCCTAATACAGCAAGTGTCATTTGCATCAAAATTTCAAATTTTTGAGATTATTCCACTTCGCTCAAATTCAAAAACCAAATTTATTCATTCATGTTACGATAAGTGGCGACTGCTGAGGGCGATATCCGATTCAAATATCGGAATATCCAATATTTGAAAATGGTATCTAAAATCACTGGAAATGTGGCAATAAATAAGAAGATAAAATCTCGATTTGCTGGTAATCCCCAATGGCGCGATATACTTTCTAAGAGTACTTCCCAGCCATGAGGAGAGTGGAATCCTACAAATATATCGGTGAACAAAATGATGATAAATGCCTTGGCACTATCACTAAGTCCATAGACAATATGATCAAAGAAATCTTTTAGGACAGCAATCGAAGACTTGCTAACGACCAAAAGCCAGATAAAAGCTGCCACTGAGAAAATATCTGCAAAAACATTTTTGATAGCATTAGAACTTTCACTACGAAATTCTTCAGCAATTACAAGAGCCTGATTTTTTATTTCAATTTCTATCTGCTTAGGTAATAGGGGAGCAGCATTACTAATGAGATTTTCAAAATTGACTTTTTCTTCAAATCTTTGTAATTTTACCAGAGCTTCTTCTTCCATTTCGGAATTGATGAATATCTGTATTTGCTCTGTGCCTCTAAACTGATCAACAAATGGACTTACTACGAAAGCTTTTGCTATCTGATGCGTCAAAAGTGGTATTATAATTAATAATAAAATAAATCTGATAGATATTATTGTTCTTCTTTGAGCTTGACGAAAACTTTGAATTACCTCTTGTTCAGAATTCGGGTCTAATTCAACTTGTAAACGACTGAGAGTACTGAAAATAGAGCGGGGTAAAATGCCTATTGTATCGACTTTACGTTTTGGTTTTGCTTTTTTATCCAAGTCTTGAGTTGATATTTTGGATGGTAACGTTGGAGTAATTACGGAGTCAACTGGTAGACTTGTAGAGTTAACGATGTAAGCTTTGTCAGTTATTTTTTCACGAAGTATTGTGTATTTGGATATAACTTGATCGATGAAGTTTAGCTTTTCCAAAACTAAGGAAGCACTGGGATATTCTATACCTGCTTTCTGAGCAGCTTTTTGATTTTCTTCATCTAAAAACCAACGACTTGCTCTAAACTCTGTAAGCCGCATTTTGGCAGTTTTTAATAGCTTATTTAGGTCTGACTCAAAATAATTCATCACACTGTTACTGTACATGGTTGAGTCAAAGTCTATTTTATTACTATTGAAATGCTTATCTTCTATTTCCTTAATCTTTAATGCTGCATCGTAAGCCTCATCTAAAGAACGTTCAGGAGTTTGTAAGTACCAGCGATAAATATCAAGTAACAAAGAATAGATTTTTTGGTTAAAAACAGAGTTTTTCATTGCAGACAATCATCCAGCATTATTTGGTGATTATTAACCTTAAGTTAACGTGCGAGGTATAGTAGCAAATCTACAAGGAGAAAGTTTATGGTTTCTCATTCGGTTTGGATTGTTGGCACTAGCCGTAGTGGTAAGACGGCTCGCTTGATAGAGCAATTTTGTAGTTGGGTACAACCTGAAAACCAATATATTGAATCATATTATACTAGAAAGCCAGGACGCAAAAAAAGCAGTAATGTAACCGAATTTTTAGATATTAAGCAAACAGAACCTGGAGTTTTAGTTTTAGCTGCCAATGATGATAATCGTCGGGAATTAGGAGATATAATTGTTACATCAACCTTAGGAAAATATCCAGTTCGTGCTAAGACGCCGCTAGGTTTTTTCCAGGATGAAGTTATTTTATTTTGGCCGTTGCTAATTAACTCGTTAAACCTGAAAGCACAGTTTCCGGTGCGGTTGCGGCCAGAAACAGAGCAAGAATTAGCAACTAAACTTTGGCGTCCCCAATTAGACGAAGAAATTTTACGTGTTGCGGGAGTGAATGAGTCTCGCCTGGTACGCCGCATCCTAGACTTATTGCAATTAGCAGCTTACAGTGGTGTACCTTGTGAAAATATTGCCCAGATTTTGGTCAAAGGTCTGGGGGAAAATACTACAACTTTAGAGCCGGAATTGCTGGCATCTTTGCTGCTAGATTGGCGTAACTGGTGTTTAGAGAGGGGGTTACTGACTTATGGCATTATTACCGAACTTTATAGTAAATATTTGTTAAGCGATCGCAATTACCAGCAGCACCTAACTAAACGCTATCAGGCGGTACTGGCGGATGATGTCGATGATTATCCTAGCGTAGCGCGTCTTTTGTTTGAGTTGCTATTAGATCAAGGCGCAATCGGGGCGTTTAGCTACAATCCCGACGGTGCAGTGCGATTGGGATTGGGAGCAGACCCCAAATATCTAGAAGGGTTAGCAGAGCGTTGTCGGGTAGAAATCTTGACCGCGCCACCTGCTGAGTCCCTTGGTGAGAAACTGACTAAACAGATGGTGGAATTAGTCACAGAACCGATGGCACTGTTGAGTTTACCTGAGATTGTCCACTCAATTCAAACCACTTCCCGCGCCCAATTATTGCGACAAACAGCCGAGGTAATTGCTAATGCCATCCAATTACAGCAAGTGCAACCAGAGCAAGTGGCGATTATTGCCCCAGGTTTAGATGCGATCGCTCGTTATACTCTAGTAGAAATCCTCGTTAAACAAAATATCCAAGTAGAATCACTTAATGACCAACGTCCCTTAATTAGTTCCCCTGTCATTCGCGCATTACTCACCATGCTGGCATTAGTTTATCCCGGCTTAGGACGCTTAGTAGATCGGGATGCCGTGGCAGAAATGCTGGTTGTATTGAGCCGGAAACAACAATTACCAGAAAACTCTGGTAGAGACGCGATTAATCGCGTCTCTACTGATATTGACCCGGTACGTGCTGGTTTGATTGCAGATTATTGCTTTGTACCCCATCCCGACCGCCCCAACTTGCTACCAGTATCAGCCTTCGAGCGCTGGGATAGAATCGGCTATGCAGCGACTACAGCTTATAATCAAATATTACAGTGGTTAGAAGAGCAGCGATCGCAACAACAACTGCGTTTAATTCCCAGTCCCATTTCCCTCTTAGACAGAGCAATTCAACGCTTTTTGTGGAATGGTAGCAATCTTCCCTACGAACAATTAGCAGCACTGCGAGAATTATTAGAAACCGCCCAACACTACTGGGAAATCGACACCAGATTACGACAAATTGCCCCAGTAGAGACAACGCCTCACACAACTATTATCGAATTCATTCAATTACTGCGACGTGGTACAATCACCGCCAACGCTTACCCTGTGCGTCCCATCGGTGGAGCGAGAAAGGCTGTCACCTTAGCAACTATATTTCAATATCGATCTAGTAGGCGATCGCACCGTTGGCATTTTTGGCTGGATGCTGGTTCACCTCTATGGGCGAAAGGTGGTGCAGCAACTTTGTTTGGTGCGCCGTTTTTTCTGCGAGACAGGTTAGGCGAACCCTGGACAGCAGAAGATGAGAAATTGGCAGAAGAACAAAGATTGCAAAGGATTTTGACAGATTTACTGTCTCGTGTATCCGAGAGAGTTTATTTGTGTCACAGCGATTTAGCCGTCAATGGACAAGAGCAATTAGGTCCGCTGTTACCCTTAGTGAATGCCTGTGTCACGGTTATTTCTGAGGCTACTATTAATTGAGTGTCTTCGGACTATGAGAAGCTCAGATCCCCGAATTCTTAAAGAAGTCGGGGATCTTATAAAATATTTGTTTGTATAGAGTAAGAATTGTCCTCTTTTGAGGATAGAAGTTTGGGGTTGATCTTTGCAAATTTCGGGACTGTGGTTGAATTGGAAGAGGAGAACGAGAAGGGACTTTATCACGCAATAAGAGCAAAGGAATACTGAGAAGTCCCAAAATAATTACTACTCCAGTCATTATCCAAACCATTAACCTAGTTGGTCTATAGTCCCCTTGTTCAATTTGCCAGAAAACTTGGTTGTATCGCCACGCAGCTAACGCAATAGTCGAAATTCCAAAAAGTACCAAAGCCAGACCCAAATTTTCTGAGTTGGATAATGGCTGTACCGGAGGTTCTTGTTGAGTAATTATAATACTAAGCTGGTGCAGAAATATCCCAAATCGTGCGATCGCAAAACCAAAGCCAATCAATGCAATAGAGGTGCGTAGCCAAGCCAGAAAAGTACGTTCGTTCGCTTGATGCTCCCTTTGACGGTCAATTTTTGGTATTTTATCCATGAGTATGTTTTGATGCTAACAGGACTTAGGCAACTGGCACAATTGGTTTAGATCCGGCTTCGCCACATCTGCAATACTTGACTCTTTAGCACTTGTCATGATAATTTACAACAGCCCAATTGGTTTGCAATAGTTTAATGTCCAAAGGGGAAGAAACAAAAAGCAGAATTCTCCAGCAAGCAGCCGAAGTGTTTAACCAAAAGGTATATGCAGGTACATCTATGTCAGACATCATGTGTGTCACTGGATTGCAAGGGAGGAATTTACAACCACTTCTAAGACAAAGATGATCTATCGCTACAGGCTTTTGACTTTGCGATTCATAGCATAAGAATAAATCAGCCAATGAAAGATAATTTAATTGAGCATATATCTGAATCAAAATTTAATAATTTACGTGTAGATTTAGGCTCTGGGACAAATAAACCTGATGGTTTTGTTGGGGTAGACATTTGTCCGGGATTAGGTATAGATATTGTTGCCGACCTTAGTAAAAAATTTCCATTTGAAGATAACAGTGTTGATGAAATTAGAGCGCATGATGTAATTGAGCATCTCCAAGATCGACTGCACACGATGAACGAGATATGGAGAATTTGTAAGGTTAATGCAAAAATTGATATTCGCGTACCATCAACAGATGGCAGAGGAGCTTTTCAAGATCCGACTCATATTAGTTTTTGGAATATCAATTCCTTTTTATACTACTGTAATGATTTTCCTGCTTACTTAGAACTTTGTAGAAGGTATGGATTTCAAGGTGAGTTTAAGGTTATACAACTTGAAAATGAAAAAAGTTCTGGTGGAGTAATTCATGTCAGAGCAGAATTACGTGTAGTAAAGCCAATATCTAATCTAAATCAAAAGCCACTTGCTGAAAATGCTGAATTTGCCCATGAATATCCGCCAGAAATTCAAAAACAAGTTTCTACTGAAATTAATGTAAATAATCTGAGTAAAGAAACAGAACTTTTGTCTAAATTATTTTTGTCTTCTTCACAACGTTACTTCCGAAAAATTGGAGAATCAATTAATTACTATGAATATTTGCAAAAGTCAATTGATTACTTACACACATCTATATTCAGCAACAAAGATTCAAAATTATGGCATGAAGTAGTTAAAAAATTTACTCAAACTGCTGATTTCATTCCAGCATACTTTAATGAGTCCAATCTGAAAAATATTTATGTTAAACGTGCAGAAATAATAGAATATTTTCTGAAACTCAATGGATATAAAGTTGATTATAAATTTGCAGACCGACCTGAAAATAGAAAGAAAATCAGGCTTGGTATCTTAGCATCACATTTCACACCCTCAGCGGAAACATTTGCCTCCCTTCCGGTTTATGAATATATCAGTCGAGATTTTCAAGTTATCTTGTACTCTCTGAATCAAACTGGTCATCCACTAGAGCAATATTGTCTACTTTCTGCCAACTTCTTTAAACTCCTACCACAAAAATTATTAGAACAGGTCAATACTATTCGGAATGATGACCTTGATATACTATTTATTGCTACTAATGTAACAGCAGTAACTCGTCAAATCTGCCTTTTGGCAATCCATAGATTAGCAAGAATACAAGTTACTAGCGGTGGTTCAGTTGTCACAACAGGAATGCGAAATATAGATTATTATATTTCTGGTACATTAACTGATCCATCACCAACAGCACAAGACCACTATCAAGAAAAGTTAGTCAAACTAGAAGGAACTGCTCACTGTTTTAGTTACGGTACTGAAGAAATAAAACTAACAACTCCAGTTGAGCGAGATAGTTTAGGAATTCCTCAAGATGCTATTGTTTTTATCTCCGGCGCTAACTACTTTAAAATAGTTCCAGAACTGATTGAGATATGGGCAAAAATCATTTCTAGAGTAGCAAATTCAGTTTTAGTACTTTTACCATTTGGCCCCAATTGGTCAAATAACTATCCAAAAACAGAATTTATCAATCACTTAAATTCTACATTTTATAGGTATGGATTAGGGACTGAACGCTTAATAGTCTTAGATCCTCAACCCGTCCCAGATCGGGAGGATATGAAAAAGTATTATAAAATTGCCGAAATATATCTAGATTCTTATCCCTTTGCAGGAACAACTTCTCTGGTAGAACCACTGCAAGTTAATCTACCAGTAATAACTAGACAGGGAATTAGCTTTCGCTCTGCAATGGGATCTGCAATGATTCAAGCATTGGATATCCCTGATTTAGTTGCGGATAGTGAAGAGTCTTATATAGAATTAGCGATCGCACTTGGTAACGATCATAAATTACGTCAACAAAAGAGCGACCAAATTAAAGAAAAAATGCAGAATAATCCTAGTTTTCTTGATAGTCGTTCTTACTCAGCTAAAATGGGTAACTTATTTCAACAACTTTTAAGTAAATATCTTGCAGAAAATGCAAAATAAATATCTGGAGTGTCAGCAAGTAAATCAGAAAACTTAAATGATATCTGAAAAGTGTAGGTTGGGTTGAGGAACGAAACCCAACATTTTGCGGGATTTGTTGGGTTTCACTTCCCTACGGGACGCTGTTCGCGTTCGTTCAATCCAACCTACAAAAAATATTCTTAACCGAACCGTATTGCTTCATCAGCTATTTTTTACACACTAATTTATTTAGCCTCAGCTAATATCTTTTCGATGTCTGATAGCTGAACCACTCCTGAAAAAGCTGGACTATTAATTACAAAGAAAGGTGTGCCAGGAACAGCCAATTTTTCAGCTAGCTGGATATCTTTCCTAATTGCGGGAGTAGCAAGAGTAAGATCGCGTTTAAATTTTGCCAAATCTAGATTCAGATTTTTAGCAGTATCTAAATATAACGCCTCACCCAGTTTTTTTTGATTAGTAAACAAGGCATCAGAATATTCCCAAAATTTGCCCTGCTGATGTGCCGACCAAGCTGCTGTTGCAGCTGGCAATGCTTCAGCATGAATTGAACTTATCGGTAAATTCTTGTAAATTAATGTCACCTTATCTGGATCTTTTGCTAACAATTGTTTTAAAGTTTTATACGCCTCAGCACAGTAGGGACATTGAAAGTCTGAGAATTCTACCAGCACAATTTTTGATTTAGCTGAACCTGTAGTAGGAGACTCACCAATCACCGCTTGAGGATTCGTTTTTAAATCCTGTAAAAATGTTTGCCGTGCTTGGTTGACTTTTTGTCCCTGTTTTTGCTGATATGCTTGAACAGATTCAAGAATTACCTCTGGGTGTTCGCGGATAATTTGTAATACTTGCTGTTCAAGTTGCGGCTCAATGGGGCTAGCAGCTTGTGCAGGTAATGACCAAGCGACAACCAAACATAGCAGACCTATTGCTGTCAAGCTACGCAGATATTGAAATAATTGACCAAAGCAATGAAAGAATGTACTCATAGAAAAACTCTTGAGAAAGCAACATTCTATTAGTATTGCCTGAGAAGTGTAAACTTACGTCAGTCGAAGCTACCCTATAAACATAAATGCACGATGATTATCATCCAAAAGTCAAATGAGTGTACATGAAGAAACTATAGCCAAAATTCGTCAACTACCTGAGCCACTTCTTCAACAAGTGAATGACTTCATAGACTTCCTACTGATGAAAAGCAACAGCAGTCTTGAGTCCTTGTGGACGGAGTTCAGTGAAGGAAGAGAAACAGTAGAATCGGATTTTTCTGACTATTTGCGGAATTTAGAAGATTATGAAGAGCGTCTCAACAAAGGGGAAATCCAGTGGTAGAGTTTCGGCGAGGAGATGTGGTGTTATGCGATCTTAACCCAGTAATAAGTACAGAGCAGTCAGGCATCAGACCTGTGGTAATTGTACAAATTGATAGAGCTAATGTTGCCAGTTCTCACACGATTCTTGTGCCTTTTACCACTAAAATTAGACGTGCTACTTTACCTTCTCATGTGTTTGTTCCGGCTGGAGTGGGGGGCTTGAATAAAGATTCTGTAGTACTTTGCGAACAGGTGCAAGTTTTAGATAAATCCAGAATTGTCAGAGGACTTGGTCATTTGGATGATAGCTATATGGAAGATTTAGCGATCGCACTAACCACAATTCTGGGATTATCAATAGAAAGCTGCTAATTTATATATATTACTTATTGAAAATTTTATGGTGAGAGAATTGAGAATTAATATATTACTGCTAGCAGTCTTGGGAAATCTGGCATGGTCATTTAGTGCCCAGGCAAATTATAACGGCAAACTTACCGTAGAAATTGATGGATTGAAGAATAAAGAGGGGCAAGTTTGTGCAAATATATTTGCTACTAGTAAAGGATTTCCTAGCGATCGCGATCGCGTCTTACAAAAACAATGTATCAAAATTAGTGACACGCCCCTGCTACTGACCTTTAAGAACTTGAAAGCAGGTAGTTACGCCGTTGCTATCATCCACGATCAAAATAATGACGGCACTCTCAATAGTAATAGACTTGGTATACCAAGCGAAGGTTTTGGGTTTTCCAGCAACCCAGAAGTTCGCACAAGTGCACCCAAATTTGACGAAGCAGCATTTTTGGTGGCTGGTCCGAACACCAATATCCAAATCCAGTTGAAATATTTTTAGACTTATTGTGGTGAATCGTTGGGTGAATCTTCTTCTTCCGGTAGATTTTGTTCCGGCAAGTCACGCATTCGATTCATCTGAGTCAAAGCATATCGTGCTGTTGCTTGGACTTCGGCATCTGGGTCATCTAGCGCATGGCGTAACATCTGACTCATTTGACTCATCATGTCATAAACGCGCGTCAGGTCACGGATTGCATTTTGCCGCACCTGTGGACTTTCATCTTGGATTGACATTGCTAAAGCCCGGTTCATCGGTTTGAGTGTGCGGGTGCCAATTTCTGCCAAAGCTGCCAAAATTAAGCTGCTTTCTTGAGAATCAGCATCAATCATCAAGTCAACCATTGGTTGAATTGCCCGCGAATCTCCCTGCTGACCCAAATCCCAAATAGCCTTGCGCCGTTTCGTTGGTTCAGAACTGCGTAAGTCTTGAATTAATTCGTCAACGATATTGAATTTGGTAAGACGAGAAGTTTTTTCTGGGAGCAGTAATTGTGTGACGAGTGGTGGAGTAGCTGTTTGTGGAATAGTTACAGTCTCCTGTGAGGGTGGTGCAATCGAGTCTTCCTTAGCTCCACTCAAACTTTTAATCTCTGATAATTGGGACTTTTGCAATTGTTTAACCTCACGAAACCACCTCAGCAAGTAAAGAAGTGCGCCAATACATCCTAGAACTCCGATGCCAAATACTAACCACCAGACAAAACCTCTCTCGCTTGGTTTGGGTTGTGCACTTGGTTTGGAAGTCCGAGCCGGAGAGGGTACTATTGGAGAGCTGACAAACTGATTTTTGGCCGCCCAAGCTGCTTGGAGTCTCCCCCCAGTTGCCAGACCAGTAATGCCATCTACTTTTAAACCCTTTACTTTCTGGAATTTAGCTACAGCAATTTCCGTACTGGGGCTATACTTTCCATCTACTACCCCACTGTAGTATCCTAACTGCTTTAATTGAGTTTGTAGTCTCTGCACATCTGACCCTTGACTACCGAGACTCAAAACATCGGGACTATTAGAAACTCTCGAACCAGCTTGTGCAAGTTCTAAAATTTTCGGTGCTAAGTTAGGTGTAGCGATGCTTGCGCGATTTGGATAAAAACCGAGGCAAGAAAAACAGGTAAATATCAAGATTGAGGAACGGCGTAGCCTCATATTTCAGCCTAAACGTGCTTTTAAAGTTTTCGATACCACATTAACAATTCAAAATTCAAAATTAAATAAATTTACTGCTTATGGCACAATTTCTCTCTCAGATTCTCTAACTGCTAAGGTTAGGGGGTTCAATTTTTGAGCCGATGCTTCTGAAATTGGTTGCTGTATGTTAGCTATTTCGCCGACGGTAACTGTGTCGTTTTGCCCTGCTAAAATCTCACGCTGGTTGATGAGATAGATGCTAATTAAAGTCAGGAAAACACCTACCCACTGCAACTGACTGAGGACTTCTGAGAGGAAGAGATTGCCGAATATTAGGGCAAAGACTGGTGTGAGAAAGGTGAGGGAACTAAGACTGGTGAGACTGCCACTAGAGGCAAAGTAGAAGAATAAACCATAGGCGATCGCACTGCCAAATACAGTAGCATAACTCAAAGCCACTAAATCAGATCCTCCCAAATTCTCCCACTGCTGAGATTCCACAACTGATGAAATTCCCCATAGTGGCAATCCACCCAAAATCATGTGCCATCCTGTAGCAGTTAGGGGGTCAGCGTATCTACACACAAACCGAATCAACACTGTTCCCACTGCCATTGATAGGGCTGCTAACAGCATCAACCACTCGCCGCTAGCAAACAAATCTTGCCAGTTGCCAATTGTGATATTTGCGCCTGAGTCGAGAAAATTTAAAATCCACTCATCAGGTAAGCCGATTAAACTAATGCCTATGACTCCCAAGCCTAGCCCCAACCATCCCCAAAAACCAATGTGTTCTTGGAATAGCCACAACGATAGTAAGGCAACAGCCAAAGGTTGCGAGTCAATCATCACAGACCCTAACCCCGCACTAGTTCTGACTAATCCTTCTGCCAAAAAACCTTGAAACAGCGTCCCATCTACTAGGGCAAATAAGGCAATCCACAGCCATGCAGCCCAGCCCTTGGGCTGAGGTTTACCCATGAATGCTGCTGCAATCAGAATTAACATCCCCGCTGGTATCAGACGCACTCCCGCCATGAATAGCGGTGTGGTATGGGGTATAACTCCTTTCATGGCTACCATTGCCGTCCCCCATAGGAAAAACGGGGCGATTAACAACAGGGGAGGGAAGGGAAATTGAGATGCACTGAGTTTCAGTTGCATAGGTTTGCTGATGCCTTTATTTAACAAGCGCAAAAACTGCTTTACCCAATTTTACCGAATTATGTAGTTTTGCGATCGCTTGCCGCCGTAGGCATCGCGTAGCGTCTAGGAGAGATTGAATTTTCATCGTTATTTCTCTTAGAGAACTCCACAAAAAAGATGATCCACTAGCTATGCTGGTTTAGCAAAAATTTCCACAAACCATTTTTTGAGATTGGGGAGACGGTGAATCTGTGTTTCAATTTCTTCCATCGCAGAGGTAGTTAGCTTAACTCCTAT
>JBBSCU010000120.1:0-15823 GCA_038249935.1 Chroococcales cyanobacterium | reverse complement strand
GTCAAGTTTACATAATTAATGGCAATGAACCGATTCTACTGAATGACCCTTCTAGAGTTTGGGTGATTCAGTCTGGCTCTATGGCTTTGTTTGCTGTCACACTCAAAGATAACGTTATCGAAGGAACTCGCCGTTATCTATTTACCAGAATTGCGATCGCTCACCGCCTAAGCACCATTCGTAATGCTCACCGCATTTATGTACTCCAAGCTGGTCGCGTTGTACAACAGGGAACCTTTCAGGAGCTAGCTGCTGTTGAGGGGCTATTTGCCCAGTTAATGGCTCGGCAAATGGCGTAGTTACCTGAGATTTGTGAAAGCCAAGTTAATAACCTAAGTTGCGGGTTATCAAATACAAATTTACTATTGAATGCGATCACATATTGGTACAGGGAACGAGTCTAAAAGATATTCCGTAGCAAATTGATTTTTGACTAAAATAAGTATAAATACGCTAAAATCTACAAGTATCATGAAATTTTCAATAAGTTGCACTGATCGTTACACATAAACCGACAATGTTTCGTTAAGCTGTAATCGCTATGATTGACCTTTATTGAACGTCTTATGCATTGGTTGTTATCTGGTCTGTTGAGTGTAGAGGAATTAACGGTTAACATTACAGGGTTGCCTACATCCTTACAAGGTAAGAAACTGGTGCAGTTGTCAGACTTTCATTACGATGGTTTGCGGCTGTCGGAAGATATGTTAGAAAAAGCGATCGCAGTTACTAACGAAGTTGAACCAGATTTAATTTTATTAACTGGTGACTACGTAACCGACGATCCCACGCCGATTCACGAATTGGTACTTCGATTAAAACATCTGCAAAGTCATAGTGGAATCTATGCTGTTCTTGGCAATCACGACATATATTACAAACACGCAAAAGCAGAAGTTACAGATGCTCTTACTAGCATTGGAATTCAAGTCCTTTGGAACGAAATTGCCTATCCATTAGGAAAAGAATTGCCACTCGTTGGATTAGCAGATTATTGGTCACAGGAATTCAATCCTGTAGTAGTTATGAACCAGCTAGACCCCGCCACACCCTGCATCGTTTTGTCCCACAACCCAGATACTGCGGAAATACTGCAAGCATGGCGAGTCGATTTACAATTATCTGGTCATACTCACGGGGGTCAAATCGTGATTCCTGGTATTGGCCCTGCGATGTTTTTTTACGAAAAGCTTGCAGAAAAAATACCCGGAAAAATTCGGCATAAAGTTCCATTTTTGCAAATAAATGTTTCTGTAGTCAGCCATTGGGAATGGGCACAGGGTTTGCATCAGCTAGGAAAAAATCAGCTATATGTCAATCGTGGTTTGGGAACTTACCTCCCAGGACGTTTATTTTGCCGCCCAGAGGTTACTATAATCACGTTACAAGGTGAGTGAGTAATTCAAAATAAAAAAACTCAATTACAGGTTATTTATAAACAAAATATATTTAGTGAGGGTCTTAAACCAATTTATTCATCCGTAAGTTTTACAGAATTCAATTCTGAATTCTGAATTCTGAATTCTGACCCCTGAATTCTTTTCTGAGAAATTATTGCATTTTATCAAGTTACATTTTGATTTTTGGTAAGCTGTAAGCGCTGGCATGAGGGGTATCGGTTGTCTTATGCATTGGTTGTTTACGGGACATTTAAGAGTAGATAAAATAACGGTTAAGATTGCGGAACTTCCAGCATCTTTACAAGGTACAACGCTAGTGCAGTTGTCAGATTTTCACTACGATGGTTTGCGACTGTCGGAAGATATGTTAGAAAAAGCGATCGCACTTACTAACGAAGCTGAACCGGATTTAATTCTATTAACTGGTGACTACGTAACTGATGATCCCACGCCGATTCACGAATTGGTGCTTAGACTCAAACATCTGCAAAGTCGCTGTGGTATCTATGCCGTACTTGGTAATCATGATATCTATTACAGCCACTCAAAAGCAGAAGTTACAGAGGCGTTGACTAGCATTGGAGTTCATGTGCTTTGGAATGAAATCGCCTATCCACTAGGAAAACAATTACCATTAGTAGGACTAGCTGATTATTGGTCACGAGAATTTTACCCTGCACCAGTCATGAATCAACTAGACTCCGTTACACCCCGGATCGTTTTATCCCATAACCCAGATACAGCCAAGATATTGCAACAATGGCGCGTAGATTTGCAACTATCCGGTCATACCCACGGTGGTCACATCGTCATTCCGGGCATTGGCCCTGTAGTATTTTACTATAAAAAGCTACTCAAACAAATTCCTAAAAAATTACGGTGTTGGGTAACATTTTTCCTGGGAGACTGTTCTAAAGTGGTGCGATATTGGGAGTGGGCGCAAGGGTTTCACAAGGTGGAAGAAAATCAATTATATGTCAATCGTGGTTTAGGAACTTATAGACCAGGACGCTTATTTTGTCCGCCAGAAGTGACTGTAATTACCTTAATTAGTCATTAACAATTCTGAACTTTTTAGCTAACTCAAAGCAGAAACCGCCGGAAGCTACGATGGATAGGTATCAGCAGCTTGAAGCGGTTTCTTGAAGATTGGAGAATTCAGAAGTAACTAACTCAACTAACTAAGGTGGACAGCATTCGCGCATCGCTCTACTTAAAATTGCACATCCTTACACTCTAACTAGGCAAGCATTTCCTGGTGTGCGTTTTAAAACCTCCAAAACAACTCATTGAACTTAAGGCGAAAACACATTCAATGGATGCCACAATTTCAGAGCGATCGCAATAATATTAGAGCAGGAGGCACAGGCTCTAACTTGAAAGTTTTTATTTAACTTTTAACCTGTTTGTACCTTGCTCTTAATCTAGCCCATGTTTGTTAAGCTACACCACATCTTTACTAAACTTGAATACCCTTAATTTATCGCAACAATTCTCAAACATTGCTTAAAAAATTGCCCCACTTGATAATGTTGGCGTTAATGCCAGCATTATCAAGTGGGGTGAAAGTTCAGAAGCCGTTATTGAGCAGAACCGTGTGTAGTAGCATCATCTACGGTAGAAGAACCGCCATTAGATGTACTATTTGACTGACCTACTTATTAGACATCTCCAGAAATTAAATATGCGTTATGCAGAACCCTTGTAGAGACGCGAAATTTCGCGTCTCTACATTCATTATCGGAGATGTCTATTGAGGTGCAGTGGTTTTAGAAGTATCACTTTTCGGATCTGGAGCGACAGTATTAGTAGAGGTATCCTCCTTGTTCTGCGGAGTCGGAGTAATACTACTTGGACTCGTCGTCGGAGTTTGTACCGCTTTAGGGGTTGGCTGAGTTACAGGTGCTTTTTCTGCCGCAGGCTGCTGGGGCGGAATAGTAATGTTAATATTCGGTTGGCGAGGTGCAACTGGAGGTGTAACTTGCTGTTGTGGAACAGGAACAGGAACAGCAACAGGTATTTCCCTGGTTCTTTCGATTATCGTCGTTTGTGGTTGAGGAGATGCACTAGGGATTGGACTACTCTTACTCGGTACAGGAACCACGACCGGCACAATATTGTTAACCGGTGCGTTATTCTGCTGGCTGAAGTACCAAACCCCACCTACAACCAAACCAATTAGGGAAGTAATGATAATACCCAACAGCAAACCACCATTAGTATTATTATTGTCACGCTCGGTTAAATCAGCTTGCTGATTGCTATGCTCAGTGTTTCGACCTTGTACGTAACCTTTTTGGTAAGAGTCGGGATTAGGTGTATTGTTCTTATGTGTTTCAGTGGTTCGTGTCAAATGGGTGTGAGTATCACCATCAGTATCGGTGTAAGATTCTTTCTTGACTTCAGTGTTCTCGCCTTCGGGTTGATTGGGAATAGACATAGCTGTTGATTTAACTCCTCGATAGAATGTTGACAAACTAAACTTTTGTAAGAACAAGAGGTTTTAATGAACTGAGAAATCTATGTTGCTGATAAATATTGAGTTTTATTTGCTACCCAATTGTTGGGAATTCTCAGAATAACCTCTGTGATCAGACAAATGGCTCTATCTCCAGGGAGTTAATACTTAATCTAAAGAAAGAGTATCCCCAAGATGGATTTTATTAATTGGACTTAGACAAAAAATACCGATAAAGTAGCATCGAAATATATGTACAGAGAGACAACGTTCAATCAATCAGCGATAAATGTACCATCGTATATACTGCAAAACATCTTCTATTCTGATTAGCATTCAAGATTCAATAACCTTTATGGTGTAAGCTCTCTGTAAAATGGGTGTGTCGGTAACGAAAAAAGACGCATTCATAACCAACATTATGCTCACAACAGCTAACTTTATTCAGTACACCCAATGGTCAGGCATAGCTACCTTGGCATTCGCTGCCTTAGCGGTTTTGGCTTTTATTCTCAAATGGGGCATCCGTTTTCGGCTGGTGGGTGCGACTGGCTTTATGCTGGTGCTGACGGGTGGTTTATTTGCACTCGGAATAGTCCCCTTGAGTCGGACTGTGATTCCAGGAGCAGTCCGCTACACTTTAGTTTATGACAATGGCTCAACCCAAGCGGTGATTGCCACATCACCCAAAATTTCCCCCACACAATTAGAAGCAACTTTACGTCAAGCTGCTAGTAATCTTTACTCCTATGGTCGTTTAGGTGTACGGACAGATAACCAGTTGACAGTTCGCGCCCGTACCGTTATCCACCCGGAACCAGGGATTTCTGTACCGCTTTACTTGGGTGAGATTAAGCGATCGCTTGTTTCTCGTGAAAATTCCGCAATTAAAGTCAAAATTTATACTGACAAGTTTGCCCAATTGCCAAAACCTACCGTTTAAGAGCAGCAGTGCAGGGGGGAATTTTTATACAAGTTTCTCTTTATCCCCTCTGCCTCATCCCAGAATCCAAAAATGATTCACCTGTTATCAATGACTTTTCCTAAGAGTCTGAGAATGGTAATGTTAATTAATTCTCTGGTTATTCAAAACTTTGATAGTTCGGAATTTTAGGCTAATGGGCATCATAGATTTAAGCAACGTCGTCAAACTACTCAATTAGTGGGCAACAGGCTTTGTCTATGTTTATGGCTAGGTTAAAATTAAGTTGAGTCGGGTATAAGGTTGTAATCATCCTGAAAAAAGCATGGCAACAGGTATACCTAGCCGTAAGTCTATTAAATTAAGAAATATCAAGGTTTTGGCAAACTAGATTATATGTCCAGTAAAATTTCCGCTCAACCTTCTTTGTCTACTCAAGCATCTAGTTCGTTATTTACGCTCACAGTCGCCCCAGCAAAAGTAATCCGTGGTTCTGGGGTGTTGCAAGCAGCCGCAGCAGAGATCGCCTGTTTAGGGAGTCGTCCTTTAATTGTGACAGGCAAGCACACTCTCGCCATCAGCCAAAAAAATTTGCAACCAGTTTTAGAAAGACAACAGTTACATACTGCTCAAGCGACCTATGGTGCAGATTGCTGCGAAGCTAGCTTGAAATCTTTACAGAAGACGGCAAAAGAACATAAAGCTGATGTAATTATCGGCGTTGGTGGCGGCAAAGCCCTAGATACAGCGAAATTAGTCGCGCAGCAGCTACAGTTACCAGTGGTGACAATTCCAACTTCAGGGGCTACCTGTGCCGCTTGGAGTGCCTTGTCGAATGTTTATTCCGAAGATGGGGCATTTCTCTACGATGTGGGGCTGTCTCGTTGTCCTGATTTATTGATACTCGATTATGACTTGATTAAAACCGCACCACAACCTACTTTAGTCGCTGGAATTGGTGATGCGATCGCTAAGTGGTATGAAGCCTCAGTTAGCAGTGGGCATTTGCAAGATACTTTAGTTATTGCTGCGGTACAACAAGCACGAGTTTTGCGAGATATCCTTTTGCAAAAGTCAGCCACCGCCCTAAAAGAACCAGGTAGTGAGGTTTGGCGAGAAGTGGTAGACGCTACTGTTTTACTCGCTGGGGTAGTTGGGGGACTTGGAGGGGCGCAGTGCCGCACGGTTGCGGCCCATGCCGTGCATAATGGTTTAACGCATATTTCAGGACACGGCAGTATTCATGGCGAAAAAGTTGCTTTTGGGATTTTGGTGCAACTGCGTTTAGAAGAAATGTTACAAGGCAATCAACTAGCAGCATCGGCACGACAACAGTTGTTAAAGTTCTATGCAGAAATTGGACTGCCGCAAAAATTAAGTGATTTGGGATTGGGCAACATCACATTAGGCGAGTTGCAAACAGCTACTGAAATTGCCCTAGTTCCTAATTCTGACATCCATCGACTACCATTTAAAGTCGCGCCAGAACAGTTGATGGCAGCAATGGTTTCCACCACTGCACCCATAGATAGTAGAGAGACTACGGCGATCGCCTCAATGGAGGTTCCCTCCGCACGGCGCAGTCTGACAAATCGAGTTTCGCCCCAGGGAATGAGTGACGAGGTTGAAGAATGAGTTTGAATTGGATTGTCCCAGCAGAACGCATACAAAAACTGCCACCTTATGTATTTGCCCGTTTAGATGAACTTAAAGCTAAAGCCCGGGAACAAGGGTTAGATTTAATTGATTTAGGCATGGGAAACCCCGATGGTGCCACACCAGCACCAGTAGTAGAAGCAGCGATCGCTGCTTTGAAAAATCCTGCCAATCACGGTTATCCTCCTTTTGAAGGCACTGCTAGTTTCCGTGGTGCGATCACCAACTGGTATTATCGCCGTTATGGTGTGGTTCTCGATCCTGATAGTGAAGCCTTACCGCTACTGGGTTCTAAAGAAGGATTAACTCATTTAGCGATCGCCTACGTTAACCCTGGCGATTTAGTTTTGGTTCCTTCTCCCGCTTATCCCGCCCATTTTCGCGGCCCGGCGATCGCTGGCGGGAAAATTCACAGTTTGATTCTTAAACCAGAGAATGACTGGTTGATTGATTTAGCTGCCATTCCTGACGAGGTTGCAAAACAAGCTAAAATCCTCTATTTCAACTATCCCAATAATCCTACGGCTGCCACAGCCCCCCGCGAATTCTTTGAAGAAATTGTCGCTTTCGCCCGTAAATATGAAATTTTACTGGTGCATGATTTGTGTTACGCCGAGTTAGCTTTTGATGGTTATCAACCCACTAGCTTGCTAGAAATTCCCGGTGCGAAAGATATTGGTGTAGAATTTCACACCTTATCTAAAACCTACAATATGGCTGGTTGGCGTGTTGGTTTTGTGGTGGGTAATCGCCATGTGATTCAAGGTTTGCGGACACTAAAAACTAACTTGGATTATGGCATTTTCGCTGCCTTGCAAACAGCAGCCGAAACAGCTTTGCAATTACCAGATGTGTATTTGCACGAGGTACAACAACGCTACCGTAGCCGCCGCGATTTCCTCATTCAAGGATTAGCAGAGTTGGGTTGGGATATCCCCAAAACTAAGGCGACAATGTATCTTTGGGTTAAATGTCCCGTCGGCGTTGGTTCCACAGATTTTGCCATGAACGTGTTACAACAAACAGGCGTTGTTCTGACTCCGGGTAATGCCTTTGGGATTGCAGGTGAAGGTTATGTCAGGATAAGTTTGATTGCAGACTGCGATCGCTTGGGTGAAGCTTTACATCGCTTTAAGCAAGCTGGCATCTGCTATCAACCTGAAGCTGTATCTACTTACGAAGCGATCGCTGATCTTGTTAGTTGAGTATGAACCACATCTTTTTTATCTCACGCAAAGGCGCAAAGGAAGAAATGTGTGGTCTAAATAAGTAAGTGGGTGAGAAAATTTATAACTATGTCATTGCGAATGGAGCGTTCGCGCTTGCGTCTCGTAGAGAAGCGAAATGAAGCAAGCACAAGGGTCTTGAGGTTTTTACATTTTGTTACATAGTTCGATTTATTTTAGCCCACCTACTTAGATGAAAACTGCTGTAAACAAAAAAAACTCCATCGGTACATTTTGCTGGGTATGATATTTAATCTGCAAGCATTTACCCGGTAAAACTAGCTATGACCCAGAACTACCGCATTACTCTACTTCCCGGCGATGGCATTGGCCCTGAAATTATGGCAGTGGCGGTAGATGTGCTGAAAGTCGTAGGGAAGCAATTTGATCTGAAGTTTGAATTCCAAGAAGCCCTCATCGGTGGTGCAGCAATTGACGCTACAGGGGAACCCCTACCATCTGTCACTCTAGATACCTGCCGTAACAGTGATGCTGTATTACTTGCTGCCATTGGTGGTTATAAGTGGGATTCACTGCCATCTAATTTACGCCCAGAAGCAGGTTTATTGGGGCTACGTGCAGGTTTAGGACTATTTGCCAATTTGCGCCCAGCAAAAATTTTGCCCCAGCTAATCGATGCTTCGACTTTGAAACGTGAAGTTGTGGAAGGCGTGGATATTATGGTGGTGCGTGAACTTACTGGCGGGATTTACTTCGGTAAA
This sequence comes from Chroococcales cyanobacterium, assembly GCA_038249935.1. GTDB lineage: Bacteria > Cyanobacteriota > Cyanobacteriia > Cyanobacteriales > Nostocaceae > Nostoc. Next base: position 7,439 of record JBBSCU010000120.1, on the reverse strand, counting down.
CCTAAAGGGATTTTTGCCACGGAAACTGGCGAGAAACGCGGTGTAAATACAATGGTTTACACTGAATCAGAAATCGAACGTATTGGACGGGTGGCGTTTGAAGCAGCCCGAAAACGCGGCAAAAAACTTTGTTCGGTGGATAAAGCGAATGTATTAGAAGTATCTCAGTTGTGGCGCGATCGCATCACTCAACTTAGTACGGAATATCCAGATATCGAACTATCTCATTTATATGTAGATAATGCTGCTATGCAACTGGTACGCGCTCCCAAGCAGTTTGATACCATAGTTACAGGCAATTTGTTTGGCGATATTCTCTCTGATGCTGCTGCTATGCTGACAGGTAGTATTGGGATGTTACCTTCGGCTAGTTTGGGTGCTTCTGGGCCTGGTGTGTTTGAACCAGTTCATGGTTCCGCCCCAGATATCGCCGGACTTGATCGGGCAAATCCTCTCGCGCAGGTTTTGAGTGCGGCAATGATGTTACGCTACGGTTTAAATCAACCAAAAGCGGCAGATCACATCGAACAAGCTGTATTGCAAGTTTTAGAACAAGGCGATCGCACGGGGGATATAATTTCTCCAGGAAAAAATCTTTTAGGTTGCCGCGCTATGGGCGATGCACTGATTAGAGCAATTGTTGCACAATAAATTAATAATGCAACCTGGGCAATTTGGCAACCTTTGCCATAAGTTTCGGGTAGACTATAGAGAAATCTAGCAATCAAATAACAGTCGATAGTGTACGCATTACGACAAGGACAAGCGAATTTTACCGCCCCAAAAAAACAACCGCCTTTGATTGATCCCGCCGTAATCAGAGCCGCTGGGCAAATTTACTATATTCACTGTGAAGTTCATCCCGAAATAGCTGGGCAACCTTCCGGTGTAGCAATTAATCGTGTGACTCATCGAGGTAAGGTTATTTTTACTAACCAACCAGTTCTCTTACCTCAAGAATGTTTTGTCCCGTTGAGTCAAATTGAATCGAATATGTATTAGTCATTGGTCATTAGTCATTAGTCATTAGTTCTTGACAAAGGACATCTCGACAAAGGACAAAAGATAAACGACAAATGACACAGGACAAATGACAAAGGACAAATCTATATGGACATTTTGTTCGCCCTTCCGGCGAGTATAATGGTCTTTGCTTTGGGCGCATCTATTGGCAGTTTTATCAACGTTATTGTTTATCGGCTACCTGCTGGGTTGTCAATTCTTTGGCCACCTTCCCGTTGTCCTAAATGCTTAAACCAGCTAAAAGCTTACGACAATGTACCAGTATTCGGCTGGATTTCGTTAAAAGGGCGGTGTCGATATTGCAAAAGCAAAATTTCTGTCCGTTATCCTGTGGTAGAAGGGGTAACGGGCATAATTTTTTTACTAGTTTTTTTGGTATTTCAAGTATCGACTTTAACAATAGGTTATTGGGCTTTTTGCAGTTGGTTATTGGCACTATCACTCATCGACCTCGATACAATGACCCTACCCAATCCACTTACTCAGTCGGGTTTGGTAGTAGGGATTTTGTTTCAAATGGTGGTTGGTTTTTTACCAGAGGCTAGTTTCGTGGCATTAGTAAACCACCTGATGATGGCCATAGTCGGTGCAGTATTGGGCTTATGGCTGTTTGATGCGATCGCCATATTGGGTTCAATTGCCTTTGGTAAAACTGCAATGGGTGCGGGTGACGCTAAGTTAGCAGCCATGATGGGAGCCTGGTTAGGATGGAAATATTTGTTATTGGCTAGTTTTATTGCTTGTGCGCTGGGAGCATTAGTTGGTAGTGGCGTTATTATGCGTAGACGCAAGGCCACTAGTCAAGAGACATCCCGACAAAGGTTAGGACAAAAGATGCCTTTTGGCCCTTTTTTGGCTTTAGGATCTGTGATTACTCTATTTAGCGGCGAAGCCATTTTGTCTAGCTACCTGAGGTTATTTTTTCCAGCGTTTTGAAATAGGAAGTGGGGGGATGAGGGAGACAAGGGAAATAACCCATGCCTAATGCCCTTTCATAATAAATATTTATAATTCGTGACTGTAACCAGCATTACCCCATCTGCCCTTCATATTTTGATAATATTTAGCTTGTGACTTGTATTACCCTCTTAACAACGATTAACCGTTGGCAAGCACAACTAGTGCCATAGATACTGATTGCTTATGACCTAGCAATACGAATAATTGATTTGGGTAGGAGGGGGAAAGCATCTTATTTGGAGGTTGGATTCTCATGGCTTTGTCAGTACATCCATATAATTTAAGTCTGCTAAAAAAAGAGTAAGAGGCTTGTATTGGCATAAGTATTTTCGTTAAGCTGGCAACCACAGATGAAAATTCAGGTCTGAATTGCTTAAAAGCGGAGTTTAACGATGTAGTTATTAGTCATTAGTTAAAGACGAATGACACAAGGCTAAGAATAACCCGATACTGCTTGACATATTTTCGACCTCATACCCACTTAAAATAAAAAATGGCTAACAACGAAGAATCACGCGGTTTAAAGTCTCTATTTGATTGGTTTGCAAATCGACGGAAATCAGGATCTACTAGCCTCGAACGCCAAGAACGTGAAATTGCTGATGGTCTGTGGCATAAATGTTCTAAGTGTGGTGTGTTGGCATATACAAAAGACCTGAAGGCCAATCAGATGGTTTGTGTCGAATGTAATCATCACAATCGAGTGGATAGCGATGAACGCATTCGTCAATTGATAGATAATAATAGCTGGAAACCACTCGACGAGCATTTGCGTCCAAGTGATCCGTTAGAATTTCGCGATCGCAAACTCTACAGCGATCGCCTCCGAGAAATGCAGGAGAAAATTGGCTTAATAGACGCAGTTAAAACTGGTTTAGGTCAAATCAACGGCTTGCCCATTGCCCTTGGGGTTATGGATTTCCGTTTTATGGGTGGTAGCATGGGTTCGGTGGTGGGAGAAAAACTCACCCGGATGATTGAGCAAGCCACTCAACGGCGGTATCCTGTAGTTATCGTCTGCGCCTCCGGTGGTGCCAGGATGCAAGAAGGAATGCTTTCTTTGATGCAGATGGCGAAAATTTCCGCAGCCCTACAGCGCCATAAAGACGCTCGACTATTGTATATTCCCGTTTTGACAAATCCCACAACGGGCGGCGTTACCGCTAGTTTTGCCATGTTAGGCGATATAATTCTGGCAGAACCCAAAGCAACCATTGGTTTTGCCGGTCGGCGAGTGATTGAGCAAACCCTGCGGGAAAAACTACCCGATAATTTTCAGACTGCTGAAGATTTACTACAGCACGGTTTTGTTGATGATATCGTACCCCGTACCCAATTAAAGACCACCCTAACCCAGCTGATTGCCTTACACCAACCTGTACTAACAACACCTCATCTGGTGTTGTGGGAAACAATGTCCTTAACTTCTACCGCCGCAGAATAAACAAAAGTTATGAGTTAGGAGTGAGGAGTTATGAGTGAAAAATTCATAACTCCTCACTCCTAACTTCTAACTCCTCACTTTTCAATCCTTCTCCCTCTCTCCGGCTCTTGGAGAAACATGAGGGGAACAAGTGCTGCTAGTCGAAATAGACTAGAGAGGGCAAACAACCCCAGCAAGCCTCCAGACTGAGCAAATTGGACGATGAAGCTGCCTATGGTTGTGCCTAAAGCACCACTCGCTCCAGCAAAGGCAGCTGCGATCGCAAAATAGATAGACTGATTTTTAATTGGTGCAATATCCAATTGGATATTGTTGCTGCACAAGTCAATCGCCGCCCAAGTCCCTCCACTCAAGATGTGTAACAGTGGCAACCACAACCAGGTGTCAAGGCGATTAACACTAATGCCCAGCCATAGCAGTGGTGTGGCTGCAACCAAAATCCCAACACATATGAGGATGGGACGATTGCCTATCTTATCTGCTAATTTTCCCCACAGGATGAGCATTAGCAAATTCGCGCCCGCCTGAAGGCTGTTATAGATAGTCACGTAGCTCACATCCAAATCCAGCGTGTCTAGCATATAGAGGTTAAAAAAAGGAGCGCTGAGGTTAACAGCAAGCGTCCAGAAGCTAAAATACAGCAAAAATATCAAAAAGTTACTGTTTTTCCAAATACTGTTAGTTAACTGGTCTTGTGGCGGATGAATTGATTCAGGTACTTTAGAAGATTCATCTTTTGCAACCTCTGGCTGAATCTCACTTGTTTGAGGTAACTTGCTATAATAAGTGTTTTGTGCTTGCGGATTCATATCCACCTGGAAATACTGGCACCCCAATCCCACAATTCCAAAAACGATACTTACCAGCAAAACCACCCCATAGCCTTGCATAGTTCCCCCATACCAATGGGATACAGCTAGACCAGCTATTGGTACGCAAACCAAATTAGTAAGGCTAGCAGCACTATTACGTATCCCAAAATACCTGCCTCGTAGTCGCCGGGGAACTATCATTGCCACCCAACTTAGCCACGATGCAGTTCCTAGTCCTCCTAAAAGATGGCTGAATAGGACAATTAAGAGTGTCAATATCACTAACTGGTGAGTGTTAACCATTCCCCAGCTGACGCTGATAATCCCAATTACTAGAACCAGCCAGAGTAGGCGACAAATTCCGTGTGTCCAAAGAGAATATTGAAATCGGCTGGTGCTGCGTTCAGACAAGTAAGCGCCTAACGGCTGAATGAGATTGACCAACATGGGGATAGAGGATAGCATCCCAAATACTACTGGAGTGGCATCCAATTCCACCAAGAAATTACTGAGTAAAATCCCGCTAGTTCCAAGGGAGTAAACTGCTGCTAAAATAGCATCCGCAGTAGAAGCTTTTAAACTAGTGCGAATAGTATCCTTGGGAATTCGAGAGGTTAGAGAGATTGCTGTTGGTGGTATGGCAATCTGAGGAATTTCCAGAGTCAGTGGCGCAGTTGTTTCAAGCTGACCAGAATCCATAATCTATGTTTATGAGTAAAGCATTCTGTGATAAATCCAGATGTGGAGAAACTCAGTATGCTTTCATAAGTATTCTTGATTTGATAAGTTTTCGCTATTTTAGCTTGGATTACTCCACAAAAATTTCAGATAAGTAAAATATCACTCTTTAGCAACAGAAGGTATAAGTAAGGAGAGAGAAACTTTTAACCATCGGTGAGCAAGAAAAAATTATTTAATTTTTTGGGATTTGCGATCGCAATGGCGATCGCTATTATTGCTTGTCAAAGCCTACAATTACCAAGCAAACCCTTAACGTCTACCGCAATCACCATTAAACTCAGTGGTTGGGGAGGTTCTCCTGTGGAGCAAAAACTTTTGAGACAGGTGCTGCAAGACTTTGAAGCACAACATCCCACTATTAAGGTCAAATATGAGGTGATCTCCGACCAATACATGGATGTAATCAAAACCCGCTTGGTTGGAGAAGCCGCGCCTGATGTCTTTTATTTGGATGCGCTGGAAGCTCCTTTCTTAATGAGTCAAAATGTCCTAGAACCGCTAAATGCTTACATTACTCCCGAATTTGACCTTGCGGACTTCGAGGATAATTTACTCGACAGCTTCAAATACCAGAAGCAGATTTATGGTCTTCCTAAAGACTATTCTACCCTTGCCCTGTTTTATAACAAAAAAGCCTTCGCCGCTGCCGGGTTGAGTAGTCCGCCAGCTACTTGGGATGAATTACGTAACTACTCGAAACAATTGACAGGCAAACTTAACAGATACGGTTTTGGAGAAATTCCTGAATTGGCACGTCAGGCTTATAAAATTAAAGCCTTTGGTGGACAACTTGTTGATCAAGATGGTTATGCTACCTTTGCCACAGAGGAAAGTTTACAGGGTTTAGAGTTGGTAGTAGACCAGTATCAAAAAGACCAATCCTCTGCCCAAAAATCCGATGTGGGGACAAACTCAGGTAGTGAAATGTTTGGTCAAAGTAAAGTGGCAATGGTGATTGAAGGTAACTGGGCAATTCCTTATCTAACTGAAACCTTTCCTCAACTAGAGTTTGCTACTGCCCAATTGCCTACTATTAATGGCAAAAAAGGCACGATGGTTTTTACAGTTGCCTATGTGATGAACAAGCAAGCACAGCACAAAGCCGAAGCCTGGGAATTGATTTCTTATCTCACGGGTAAAGAAGGAATGCAAAAGTGGACAGGAACAGGGTTTGCTTTGCCAACACGTAAATCAGTGGCAAAAAACTTGGGCTATGACCAAGACCCTTTGCGATCGCCATTAGTAACGGGAGTTAATTACGCTACACCGTGGCAGGTAAGTAAATATTCAGCTGCGATCGTCAATAACTTTGATAATCAATTTGTCAGCGCCTTGCTTGGACAACAACCATTAAAACAGGCCATGCTGAAAGCGCAGAATGATGCTAATCAGCAGATTAGGGCGATGGAGTAAGCAATCTTTCTTACCTTCACCAAATTACTTCTGAGTAGAAAATTGCTATCTCTTTATCCGCTGTAATTATTGCCGCTTGATTACTTCTGGCTAGTGCGACGACAACTCGATCTACTGGATCTCGATGACCCCATTCTAAATTGACACTTTCTATCCAAATATTTTCATCAATGGGTATAATCTAAACGGCACTAGACTTTTTCAGCGTTACTACGTACTCGTTAAGATTGACTCCTAAATCTAGTTTTTTATTTTTGATTTTTAAAGCAATTTCCCATATAGCTATGGACGGGACAAGACCATTTTTATCCCTTTCCATGTAGTTACACGCTTCTTTGGCTTGTTCAGAAAGTCTGGCTGGATCTAAACTCCACCAGATTAGGGCACAAGTATCAAGAACTATCTTCACAATTGCGCCCATTCCTCAGTGGTTGGTGTAGTTAAATCCTCAAAGTACTTGATTTTACCGCGCATCTCCCCAAATAACTCATCTGTTGAAGGTGCTTGTGCGTATTTGGAAATTTTCACGACTGGCTTACCGTCATCGGTAACTAGAATTTCTTCTCCCTCTGACTCTACAAGTCGTAAGAACTCAAGAAGTTGAGATTTGAGTTCACTTTTGGAAATTGATTTCATAATAACCGGAGTCATGACTATAGTCATATTTTAATAGGGCATAGCATGAACTATTACTCAATATTTACTGGCTATGACCAAGACCCCATGCGATCGCCATTAGTAACGGCAGTTAATTACGCTACACCGTGGCAGGTAGGTCAGTATTCAGCTGCGTAGGCGTAGCCCGCCGTAGGCATCGTCAATAACTTTGATAATCAGTTTGTCAGCGCCTTGTTGGGACAACAACCATTAAAGCAGGCGATCGCGCGAGCAGAAAGTGCAGCTAATTGTCTGTGTTAAAAGTAACAGAACAACAAGCGGTTTTGTCTGAAATATAACAATGACGATTAGTTGCTAGCAGCAGAAGTTGCTAACTCCGCAAGACGTTCTTGCTGGTCTAGAGATATGCAAGATTGGATCAGCGTCTC
>JBBSCU010000119.1:0-15837 GCA_038249935.1 Chroococcales cyanobacterium | reverse complement strand
TAAGCAAATAAAACTTCAACTTAACTCTACAATTTGGCTTCATTGAGCCTTGCTCTCCATTTCCGAATGGCATTAGCAGTTCTAGCTACAGGTGGCACATATACATCAGAATTTTCGTGTTGTGTAATACTTTTATTGTTTAATTTTTGGTTAGTTAAACAGTTAGCTAAAGTAGGCAAATAGCTTTGATTCCCTAAAGCTGTTATCACTTCATTAGCAGTTTTAAACCGCTCATCTAAGTTAATTTTCACCATTTTTCCTAAAACCTGAGCAAAACTGTTGCTGATATTTACCTCTTTTTGCCAACATATTTCACCAGTGTTCAGGTCATAGTCAAATTCTAAAGGACTTTTGCCAGTCAACATATAAATACAAGTTATACCCAGTGCATAAATATCACTGGCATAAACTGGATGTAGAGAAAACTGTTCTGGTGGTGCAAATCCCCTAGTGCCGATAAAATTGGTGTTTGCAACTTGGTTAACTAATTGCTCTTTGACTGCACCAAAATCAATCAATACTACTCGCCCGTCATCTTCACACCGCAATAAATTTTGGGGCTTAATATCCCGATGAATTACACAATGTTTATGAAGATACTGTAATACTGGTAATAATTCCTGCAAAAATTGTTTAACTGAGGCTTCACCTTTGGGGCCAGTTCGCCGCACTTCTTTTGCCAAAGTCAAACCCCGCACGTACTCTTGAACTAAATAAAACTCTCCTTTCGCCTGAAAGTAGTCTAGTAACATGGGAATTTGAGAATGACTACCGAGTTGAGCCAAGGTTTTTGCTTCTTTTTCAAAGCGCATACAGGCCCTTTGCCAACTTTGAGGATTAATCGTTTTCGGACAAAGCTGTTTAATGACACACAGAGGAGTTCCTGGTAATAGGGCATTTTTGGCTAAAAATGTAACGCCAAAACCACCTCTACCCAAAATTTGGAGTATTTCATAGCGATCGCAAAATAACTGCTTGGAACCACATATCTGATCAAGCTGAGTCTGTTGTGAAATACTCTCTTGAGAATTCGTTACTTTCTGAGAAAAGCAATTCATCTAATATAAAATATTTATTCTTAAATGTCTTTAATCTTACTACACATATTCCTGTAAAAGCAGTAATATTACGGCAGCTTCACAAAATCATTACTACTCTTCCATTAAAAATTCAAAAATTAAAAATAAATCTCCGTAAGACTAGCCTTTTGAGAGTGTGTTAGTTTTCTATGTTTTTTAGACTAAAATCTGATTCTGTTGAGAATAAGGTTGATTATTGAGATAATTTGGCTCCTTATTTCCACCTTTTCCTTGACACTCAAATAGATGTAGACCTAAGCGTTGAGAAAGTTCTTCACACACTTTTACCCCCCGCACACTGTTACCACGCACATCCAGCAGCGGCGAAAAAACTCCAATGCCCATTTTATGCGGTACAACGGCGATAATCCCACCACAAATACCGCTTTTGGCCGGCAGACCAATTTTGTAAGCCCACTCACCTGCAAAGTTGTACATCCCACAGGTATACATGACACTCAGAATATCTTTGATGTAACGCTTATCTACCGCTTGTGCTGAACAAGTCCGGGTTTACCTTGGCCAATTCGGGAATGTAGTTCGCCACTACACCCTCACGCAGTGGTTTGTACTGGGAGTGCAACTCGTTGAGGATAGTTAATAGTGGCGATGGGTCTATTCCTAAATCTCCTTGATTTGCTTGGTTTGTCATCAGGCTGATTGCATTTAATAAAATACATACTATATATAGTAGGGCTGTACAGTTTCCCTATAGCCGATTTATTTGTTGCAAAGACTTTTGAAAATGAGATATTGCTCTCAAAAATCATCTTTGAGCAAATACTTAGAGCGGAAAATGCCTGTTGTATTTTTTAATACAAATAAATTCTTTTTTACCAGCGATCGCCAAATTTTCCTAATTTTTTTATCATTAATCGCAAAAAATATTAGTTTGAGTATCTTCCTTTTTTTTATACTCAGCAATACTGTTACGGTAAGTTACATATATCACTAGTTTATGTCTAGTTAGGAACGATACAAGTCATGGTGAATTTAGCTAGGAAAAACTTGAAAAAAAGATCGTAAATTCAACCTAGTTTGCATAATAATCTTATATGTAACACCTATGAGAACTTATTCATAGAAAAATCTAAATATTTTATTAAATAACTAATTTTGAGTATTCCTGCCGATGCTATTTAATAAAAGTTATATTAAACACGTACAAAAATGTATCTAATCAATGTCATCTAAAATACACGGGTAATTGCAGGCCTTTAGAACCGACTTGAACAAGGTTTCGTCACTCTGGCATCCAATAAACGTAAAGTTTTTTAAGAAATTTTTGACTTGCCGAAAAAAAACGTTACACAGCCAAGAACCTGATTTGAGAAAGGTTTCGCCCTTGAAATTGGAATTTTAATTTGATCAAGTTGCCGAGAACTACGCTAAAACCCTGATCCCCAAGCCAAAAGGTTCATGCTAGTCTGTTGCAGTTACAAATAACAAATTGAAAGCGGAATGAGTTCGAGTTTTCCGGGAGGGAAATCACTCTCAATTGGTGAAAAATCCCACGAATCATAAAAACTTAATTTCTACAGTCGCTTTAAAATTGGACGCATGAATCAAAGACATTTTTGGACTATTGTCACCCTGTTTGTGACTGTTTTGGGGATACCCACAGTCGGTTGCACTCAAACCACTAAGGGAAATGTGCTAGCTTCTCAAAAATCACCTGTCCCTGATGTGGTGAAAGTGGGAGAGTACCAATCAACAGCAGGGAAACAAACCTTGGATGCTGTGATTACACAAATTCATCCTCACAACATTGGAGGACGTAAAGCGGCAACCCTTTTTATCAAAAATATACCTGTTCTCACCTTTTTGAGTTCTGTAGCAGATACGAGTCTTAAAAATAAAAAAGTTGGTGCAATTGGAAATTCTGGGGGCGTACAATCGTATGCCCTTATTGCTAGCAACTCACTAAATACTGAAAGTCCTGGGAACGCAACGGGTGTAAATAACCAGATTAGCTCTGTTGACAATGACCCGGTTCAGATAGCTGGTATAATAGCAGCTAAAATCAACCAATTAAACCGGGAAAATATAGACGGGAGCAAGATTACGGTAAGTTGGAAAGCCGGGGGAAAATCTACACTTGCTAATCAAACGCAAAACAAAAGTACCCCTATCCAGGAAAATGGCGATCGCTATACAATCAAAATTAATGGCGAAGAATTGGTTGAAATCAATGAAGGTACGCGACTATCAGATACTACTAACAATCTGGCGCAAGATGCATTGCAAGCAACCAATCGCTTGCGGAGACTGCTAGGTAATGCATCTCCCCTAAGAGAGATTGCAAATTTACCAGTACGTCTGCCAATATCGATACCCAAATTGCCCCAAAAGATTGCCGTCGGAGTCGTGCGAATTAGCTTCAAAGGCATGGCTTCTTTTTACGGCTATGATGGTTCTGGCAATCGTACTGCTAGCGGTCAAAGGTTCAATCCAGAAGGAATGACCGCCGCTCATCGCAGTTTACCCTTTGGTACGCAAGTTCGTGTAACCAACACCCGCAATGGTCGTTCTGTAGTGCTGCGGATTAATGACCGAGGGCCATTTATTCGGGGTAGAATCATTGACGTGTCTGCCGGTGCGGCTCGGATTTTGGGAATGATGAGCAGTGGAGTGGCGCTGGTACATATTGAAGTTTTGGGGAAATAATTAGTGCTGAGTAAAGAGTGTGGAATCTCACTTCTATCACTCAGCACTCGGCACTCCTCATCCAATCCCTAGTTCAAATATCTCTTCCCTCTATTTCAGATATAAACTAACGGGGGAGGGATCGATAAGAACTAGGGGTATTTTTGTGCGCCTGCTCACAACAGTCGCAGCTTTACGCTGCTATTTAACTAAACGCTGCTCAGAAAACAAGCTGATTGCAGTTACTGAGAATCTGCTAATAGATGAGATGACTGGTTGGCACCAGACGGCACTCGGTCTGGTGCCGACAATGGGGAGTTTGCATCAAGGTCATTTAAGCTTGATTCAACGAGCGCGACAAGAAAATTCTACGGTGATTGTTAGTATTTTTGTCAATCCTCTGCAATTTGCTCCCAATGAGGATTATCAACGCTATCCCCGCACTTTAGAGCAAGACGAACAATTTTGCAAACAAGCTGGGGTAGATGCAATTTTTGCGCCGACTCCGCAAGAAATCGCAGTTCCTCACAAGGGTATACAAGAATCAACAATTACACAAGTTATCCCCCCATCTGCTATGATAACAAACTTGTGTGGTCGTTCTAGGCTAGGTCACTTTCAGGGTGTCGCTACGATTGTTACCAAGCTTTTCAACTTGGTACAGCCTGACCGAGCCTACTTTGGCCAAAAGGATGGTCAGCAACTGGCAATTATTAAACGGCTAGTAGCTGACTTAAATTTGCCAGTAGAAATTGTTGCTTGTCCAACAGTACGAGAAGCGTCGGGTCTGGCTTTGAGTTCTCGTAATCAATATTTGACTGCAACGGCAAAAGAGCAAGCAGCGGTATTATATCGCGGTTTGCAACGAGCTGAAGCTGCTTTTCGGGCTGGCGATCGCGACAGCAGCAAGTTAATTGCAGTGGTACAGCAAGAAGTGGCAATGGTCAGTACGGTCTTAGTGGAATATATTGAATTGGTTGAACCGACTACGTTGATGTCTTTAGAAAAAGTTGAGGAGGAAGGAATGGTGGCGATCGCAGCTCGTCTGGGTTCTACACGTTTGATTGACAATACGATATTGCGCGATCGCCAACCCATTATCGCCATTGATGGCCCAGCTGGGGCTGGGAAATCCACAGTGGCGCGTCAAGTGGCAGCAAACTTGAATTTGGTATATCTGGATTCAGGAGCGATGTACCGGGCTGTGACTTGGTTAGTGTTGCAAATGAACATTGCTATTGACGATGAGTGTGCGATCGCTCAATTAGCTAACCAGTGTAAAATTGAACTTAGTCCCACCCAGGATTTACAATCGACTGTGCGGGTTTTGATTAACGGTACTGATATTACCCAGGCAATTCGCACGATTGAGGTAACATCTAAAGTGTCGGCGATCGCTGCACAAAGGGCTGTACGTCAAGCACTGGTTAAACAACAGCAAAGCTGGGGTAAAAAAGGTGGGTTAGTAGCTGAAGGGCGAGACATCGGTACTCATGTATTCCCCGATGCCGAAGTGAAAATCTTCTTAACCGCTTCTGTGAGTGAACGCGCCCGTCGCCGTCAGCAAGACTTTAACAAACAAGGTCAACCCGAAGTAAGTCTAGAGCAGATGGAACGGGATATTGCTGAACGGGACTGGAAAGATAGTACACGAAAAGTCTCTCCTTTGCAAAAAGCAGCGGATGCGATCGAAGTTCAAACCGATGGTCTGAACGTATTTGAAGTTACAGCACAAATTGTTAACTACTACCAGCAGCGTTTATCTCAGTGGTAATCATTAGACATCTCCGATAATGAATGTAGAGACGCGAAATTTCGCGTCTCTACAAGGGTTATGGATAACGCATATTTAATTTCTGGAGATGTCTATTACAATTTACCGTTAGTTTTTTAGTTCAAAAGGGTGGTAAGTGATTATTCACCTACCATCCTCAAAACTGTAACCAAAAACAAAATATTAGATAATTTTACTATTTGCTATCTTCGTTGAACATCAAGCCTTGTATTAAATCATCTTGCTTTCGACTGATTTCTCACATATAGTCATTAATTACTAGTATTTTTATTTATAATTTTAAGTACTTTTTTCTCTCTTCACTTGATCTTCACTTTAGTAGTAGAATGACGATATTAAGTTTTATGTTCCATGATTAAGGAAATAAAACTGTCAAAAACAAAAGCTGTTAATTTTCTAAGCTTCTGCAATAGTTTAAGACTGAAAACCGATAAAGAGAGGATTTCACACAATGGCATTTGTACAAGAACCACTACCCTTTGACATTAATGCTCTAGAGCCACATGGCATGAAAGCTGAGACTTTCGAGTATCACTATGGCAAACATCACAAAGCTTATGTAGACAACCTCAACAAGCTCGTTGAAGGTACGGAACTTGCTGATAAGTCTCTGGAAGAAGTGATCAAAGTTTCCTTCAAAGACTCCTCTAAAGCGGGAATCTTCAACAATGCTGCCCAAGTTTGGAACCACACCTTCTTCTGGAATTCCCTGAAGCCAGCAGGTGGCGGTGCACCCACTGGTGAACTTGCAGCCAAGATTGATAAAGATTTTGGTAGCTTAGACAAATTCAAAGAAGAGTTCTCTAACGCCGCCGCAACTCAGTTCGGCAGTGGATGGTCTTGGCTGATTGATGATGGTGGTACGCTGAAGGTGATTAAAACACCAAATGCAGAAAACCCTTTAGCTCATGGTAAGAAGGCACTCTTAACCTTGGATGTCTGGGAACACGCTTACTACATTGACTACAAAAACGCCCGTCCAGCGTTCATTAAGAATTACCTAGAACAGTTGGTTAACTGGGACTTTGCTGCTGAAAACTTGGCCAAAGCTTAATTAACTGCTAGTTTTTAACTGGTTGTGACAGTGGCTTTTAACAGCTATTTGAAGAAGAATTCAGAAGTCAGAATTCAGGAGTCAGAATCAAGACGCGACGCTCTCTACGAGACGCTAAAAGCGAACGAATACTCGCTACCTCTGCGCTATCCGCCACTCGTACAGAATTCAGAATGACTCCTGACTCCTGAATTCTGTCTGGTAAAGCGGAGACAACCAGTTAATTAATTTAGTAATAGTAATAGTTACTAACAGTCACGAGTGCTATCGTGGCTGTTTTTATTTTGGCTGGAGCAGATTGTGAAGATATTGTGTGGTCATATAGCTATAACCGAAACAATACTGAGCTTTTGATGAGGATTTTGTAAAGTTAAGTTAATTAAGTTTAAAAAAACTCATAATTAAGTACGTGTAGTGAAATACAACAATATTTCCCAGTAGAAGGTGAAGCCGTAATGCTTCAACCTTTGAAAAAAATTGGCAATCTTAATATAAAACATGAAGAAAATCAAACTTAGCGCCATTTTTGTGGCTGCTGTGTTAGGTAGGATGACTGATCTGGCATCAAGGTTGTCAAGGAAAATGAAAAGTACTGTGACGATCGCGGTTCTTATTGCGATCGCAGTGCTAGCCGGACATACTGTATCGGCACAGATAACACCGCCCTCCCAGCCGATGGCTTCGCTAAAAACTGTGCCGATTCCAGGGCCAGACTATACAGGCTACGTAACGGATAAGAGCAAAGCGATCGCTCTAGGAAAGGCTCTTTTTTGGGATATGCAGGTCGGCAGTGATGGCGTTCAGTCCTGTGCTACTTGTCACTTCCATGCCGGAGTGGACAACAGGGCTAAAAACCAGCTTAATCCAGGGATTTTGAGCGTGGATGCAATCGGACCGGCTCCCGATACTACTTTCAGTCTCGGAGGGGCAAACTACACGCTGAAGGCGGCAGATTTCCCATTTCACAAACTGGCAGATGTAAACGACCGTAACTCCACTGTTATTTCTGACATTAATGATGTCGCCTCCTCACAAGGAGTCTTCAATACCGAGTTCGTGAGTACCACTCCTGGTAATCCCCAAGACAATGTGAATCAACTTCCCGATCTAACCTTCAATGTGAACGACATCGAAACTCGTCGGGTGGAGCCGCGCAACACCCCGACTACGATTAATGCGGTGTTCAATTTCCGCAACTTCTGGGATGGACGAGCTCAGAACTACTTTAATGGGGTTAATCCGTTTGGATTAAGAGACCCCAACGCTAAACTTTACAAAGCAACAAATTCTTTAACTACACCACAACAAGTCAGTATTAAACTCAAGAATTCATCTCTAGCTTCGCAGGCAGTAGGACCACCACTTAGCTCATTTGAGTCGTCTGCTGACGGTCGCACGTTTCAGGATGTCGGTAACAAGGTGGTTGGGAGAAATTCTGCAAAGAGACGTCAAGCTGGATTAAAGCTACCAAGGAATACTGGTAGAAAATTACTTTCCCAGAGGCTGAAACCACTCCGAGGACAGGAGGTGGCTATTGACGACAGTGTCTTGGGTATTTACAGAGCACTTAATGGAAAGGGACTGAATCAGAACTACAACCAACTGATTAAGGATGCCTTCGAGCCAGAGTGGTGGAATTCCAAATGGTCAATTCAGGTTGATAAAAATACCGGTAGCAGGCAAGCCGTCCGCTTGAACGCGGGGAGTCTTCCCGATCCAAATAAGGAGACATACTCACTGATCGAATACAACTTTTCGCTTTTCTTCGGACTAGCGATTCAACTGTACGAGTCCACACTAGTATCTGACAATGCACCCATTGACCAGTACTTTGATGGCAACAAAAACGCCTTAACTAAACAGCAAAAGAGAGGTAAAGAGCTTTTCGAGGGAACTGCCAAATGCCTCAACTGTCACGGTGGGGCTGTATTCACCAACGCTTCCGTGAAAAACGTGCGGGATCAACGACTCGAATACATGATCATGGGGGATGGACAAGAAGCCGTCTATGACAACGGCTTTTACAACATTGGTGTCAGACCAACTACAGACGACTTAGGCGTAGGTGGTAAAGATCCCTTTGGGAATCCGCTCTCAGAGTCGCGAGTAGCTCAACTAGGGAAATTCAAGGAGCTTCTCGGCGAAGACCCCAATATCACCGTCAGCCCCGACCAGAGAATAGCCGCAGACGGAGCCTTCAAAACGCCCACACTTCGCAATATAGAACTCACCGCACCGTACTTCCACAATGGAGGGAATTTGACCCTTAAGGAAGTGGTTGAGTTTTACAATCGGGGTGGTGACTTCCATAAGGAGAACATTAAAAATCTGGATGCGGATATCGAGAACCTTAACCTGAGCGATCAGGATAAAGATGATCTGGTAGCCTTTATGAAGGCGCTCACTGACGAGCGAGTTCGTTACGACAAAGCGCCCTTCGACCATCCACAGTTGTTCATCCCTAATGGACATCCAGGAAGCGAAAATTCCGTTACCGACGACGGTACCGGGAAAGCTACCGATGCCTTATTGGAGATCCCAGCTGTTGGTCGTAATGGTGGTAGTAGTACTCCCAACTTTCTTGCACCCTAAACAGTAGAGGTAAATTCTATCCATAAGAGGGTGTTTACAACACCCTCCCTCATCCCCTTTGGTTGCTCTGAACTGCCTCCTGTATCTTATAAGGTAGTAATATTAAAATTAAAATATATGGATAGCAAAGAACTAGCACAATACATCGAAGCAACGAATAGCATCAGTAAACCTTGGCTATTGGCACAACTGCGGCTCAAGAAACTGCAAGAACGTCGAGCTATGCTTACAGACGATGTTTACACCAAAGAATTAGAAGATATTTACCAAGACTTAATGAATTTGGGAGAATGGTGGCGCGGCATTGAAGATGAAGTATTTTAAACTTAGGAATGAGCCGGCGCAGTGAGGCAGTTTTAAATTAATAAGGGTGTTGTAGTAGGGAATGGATTATCGGGATGCAGGAGTTGATGTTGAGGCTGGTCGGGGCTTTGTGGATCAAATTCGCAATTTGGTTCACAGTACCTTTAGACCGGAAGTAATTGGCGGATTGGGTGGCTTTGGCGGCTGCTTTCAACTACCAGGGGGTTTCAAGGAACCAGTTTTGGTTTCCGGTACAGATGGTGTGGGTACAAAGCTGAAAATAGCTCATATTCTCAATCGCCATGATACCGTTGGTATTGATTTGGTGGCGATGTGCGTTAACGATGTATTGACATCTGGCGCGGAACCTCTGTTTTTTTTAGATTATGTGGCAACCGGTAAGCTAGATAAAGAGCAACTAACTGATGTGGTTGCGGGTATAGCCTCTGGATGTAAGCAAGCTGGTTGTGCCTTACTGGGAGGAGAAACGGCAGAAATGCCTGGTTTCTATCAGGTGGGTGAGTATGACTTGGCTGGCTTTTGTGTGGGAATTGTCGAAAAAAGCAAGATGCTAGACGGTTCCCAGGTACAAGTAGGAGATGTAGCGATCGCACTTGCTAGCAGTGGTGTACACAGTAATGGTTTAAGCTTAGTACGAAAGATTGTTAACGATAGCGGGTTTACTTGGAGCGATAGCCCAGAATTGTTAAATGGTGAGACTCTGGGAGAAACTTTCCTTAAACCTACCTGCATTTATGTCAAACCCGTTTTAGCAGCCTTACAAGCAGGTTTGGAGATTCATGGGATGGCTCACATCACAGGTGGCGGATTGCCAGAAAATTTGCCCAGATGCTTAGGTCAAGGTCAAACGATTAAAATTGACCCCAGCAGTTGGAATATCCCCCCTGTATTTCAATGGCTAGCTGAAGCAGGAGAGGTCAGCCCTCAAGCTATGTACAATACGTTTAATATGGGGATTGGATTTGTCCTGCTAGCTCCGCCTGATCAGATTGAGCAGACAATTACCCATTTTCAATTACAAGATATTCCAGCTTTTGCGATCGGTAAAGTTATTACTGGTTCGGGAGAATTAGTAGGATTAACGATATAAATAAAACTTTTTATACACTGGATAAAAGTCTATTTTAGGCTTAGTAGAGAGAGTTATTTTGCCGAACCTGATTATACCAAGTCATTTGCTCCAAATACTATAGGCGTATTTATCATACATTATATGTATTATTTTTTCTACTTATATAAAAAGTAATAAAAAATACTCACGCCTACTAACGTTGAGATTTGCTAACGTAGTCTTAACATATTGAAAAATTTGCTAATGAAGCTGAGTAAATAATTGCCAACACTAATTTACGGTGCTGGATGTTTCTCATCTGTAAGTGTGGCGTTTTAATGTGTGAAAAATATATTTGTTCCGAGGGGGTTATGGTTGTAAATTTTGCCCGAACCACTGCTTCGAGAGAACTTTTGAAGCAAGTATTCCAAAACATTGATGCATATAGTTGTCCGAAGTTATTCAACTTTCATATGCACACTATCTACTCAGATGGGAGGTTGCAACCAAGTGAATTGATGGAGCAAGCGATCGCTATTGGGCTAAAAGGGTTAGCGATCACCGATCATCATAGTATTAGCGGCTATCAAGCATCACTCGCTTGGTTAGAAGACTGGAAGTGGATTAATCCTGGTGCAAGCACTCCTCACCTGTGGAGTGGCGTTGAAATCAATGCCAACCTTTTGGATATAGAAGTTCACATTTTGGCTTACGCTTTTGGGACAGAACACCCTAGTATGAAACCCTATCTGCAAAGAAGGCCGACTATAGGCAAAGAATATCAGGCAAGTAACGTGATTGCCGCTATTCATGAAGCTGGAGGATTGGCAGTTCTGGCTCATCCAGCTCGTTATAAGCGATCGCATTTCGACTTAATTCCATCTGCTGCTCAAAAGGGTATCGATGGTGTGGAAGCTTTCTACGCCTACAATAACCCCAACCCTTGGAAACCCAGCACCTTAGAATCAGAACAAGTGCAAAAGTTAGCTGATGAATACTTTCTTTTGAATACCTGTGGTACTGATAGCCACGGTTTGAGTCTGCTACAACGCTTGTAAAGATGAATCCATTTGTTTTTATACCCCTGGTTCAAGCAGCCAGGAGGTTATTTTTTGATCATGATTGTCTCTTTAGCAGCTTTTTCCTTACGTTCACTGTAGCGGTCTGTAAGATAATCAACTTTGTCACGCAATAGCAAGGTAAACTTGTAAAGTTCTTCCATAACATCCACAACGCGATCGCGGTAGGGCGAATCCTTCATAGTGCCGTCTTCGTTAAACTCCTGATATGCTTTAGCCACTGAGGATTGATTGGGGATAGTGAACATCCGCATCCAGCGTCCAAGAATTCTTAATGTGTTGAGAGCGTTAAAAGACTGCGATCCACCACTCACTTGCATGAGCGCCAAAGTTCTGCCTTGAGTCGGGCGCATCGCTCCCATTGTGAGGGGAATCCAATCGATCTGGTTTTTCATAATGCCAGAAATTTGACCGTGCAGTTCTGGGCTAGACCAAACTTGTCCTTCTGACCACAGGCTTAATTCGCGCAACTCCTGCACCTTTGGGTGGGTGTCAGGTACGCTACCGTAGATCGGAAGTTCACGCGAGTCGAAAAACTTTACCTCTGCCCCAAATTCTTCAATGATGCGTGCTGCTTCCTCTGCCAAGAGGCGGCTATAGGAACGCTCACGTAGGGAGCCATACAAAAACAAGATTCTGGGGCGATGATCAAATGTTGTCATAGAGATGTCAGCATACAAATTATTTGGCACTTGATAACTGGTTTAATCTCCGTCCCCTGCTTTCCAGGCGTTCGGCTTTGCCGTCCCGAAGGGAATCGCTTTGCTAGGTTGAGGATCGGGTAGCTTCAGAGTAATCACTGCTGCTGCAAGTACAAAAAACATGGATGTCCACAGACAGCCCACTAACCCGAAAAACTGATATATCAAACCTGACAAAACAGTGCCAGCTAATCGACCGCCAGAGTTTGCCATGTAATAAAAACCAACGTTCAGCGCTACCTTGTCATCATCAGTAAAAGCTAAAACTAGGTAGGAGTGAACTGCTGAGTTGAATGCAAAGACTACGCCAAAAATGAGGAGTCCGCCAACGATCGCAATATTAGCAGGTACACCTAATTGGAGAGCAAGAGCGATCGCGGCTGGAACTGCTGTTAGAGTAAATGTCCAGAATTGGATAGTCTTTGATTGTGGCGGACCACCAGAACCAAATCGCTGAATCAGCGTTGGTGCTAAGAACTGAACAAGGCCGTAGCCAATCACCCAACAAGCCAAGAATCCACCAACCTGATAGAACGACCAGCCCAAAACCTCACGTAAAAATACTGGCAATCCTACAACAAACCACACATCCCTAGAGCCAAAGAGAAAAAATCGTGCAGCAGAAAGAATATTAATCTCTTCGCTCTTAGAAAAGAGTTGACTAAACTTGACTTTCTTCTTGATTTTGCCCATCCCTTTGGGCAGCATTAACCCAGAAAACATAATCAGAGAAAGTCCCCCTGCCATAATCCACAGGGAATTGATGAAGCCAACCGCACCCAGGAGAGCGCTACCGATAAAAAAGCCAACTCCTTTGAGGGCATTCTTAGAACCCGTCAGCACCGCCACCCATTTAAACAAAGATGATTGGGCATCTTGAGGTACCACCAACCGAATGGCACTTTTAGAACTCATCTTGGTCAAGTCTTTGGCAATCCCAGAAAATGCCTGTGCCACCATTACATAAACGACTGCAATCCACTGTACCCAATTGGGATTGAGGAAAGACAGCATGACTAAAGAAAAAATCTGTAATCCGATGCCGCTATAAAGTGTTACCTTCAATCCGAACTGAGAACCAATCCAACCGCCTAAAAAGTTTGTGACAACTCCGAAGACTTCGTAGAACAAAAACAGAAAGGCAATTTGGATTGGGGTATAGCCAATTTGGTTGAAATATAACAACACCAACATTCGCAGGGCACCATCGGTAAGGGTGAAACCCCAATAGGCGAGGGTGACTAGAATATAGTTTTTGAAATTGGCACTATTAGCTGTAGTAGAAGCCATGAGGTAAACGAGATTTAAACGCAGAGTATTTTTGAATGAAAATATTTCAAGCCTTCAGACTCAAAGCCACCTTACGGGCGAGTTCAACCATTCGGCTGGCATAACCCCATTCGTTGTCATACCAGGCAAGTATTTTCACTTGCGTCTCGTCTACAACCATTGTGGAGAGAGCATCAATGATGGAAGACCGAGGATCGTCTTTGTAGTCGATAGATACTAAAGGACGCTCTTCGTAGCCCAAAATGCCTTTGAGGGGTGCTTGCTCGGAAGCCGTTTTTAGCAAGCTATTAATCTCTTCTACGGTTGTGGGTCGCACAACTTCAAATACACAGTCTGTCAAAGAAGCGTTGAGCAGTGGTACTCGTACTGCCAAACCATTGAGCTTGCCGTTGAGTTCGGGATAAATTAGCCCGATCGCAGTTGCCGATCCAGTACTAGTAGGAATCAGAGACAGACTGGTAGCTCTGGCGCGGCGCAGATCCTTGTGAGGGGCATCTACAATGGTTTGAGTATTAGTGTTGTCATGGATTGTGGTAATAATTCCATGTTTAATCCCCAAACCTTCATGGATCACCTTCACTACTGGGGCTAAACAGTTAGTTGTACAAGAAGCCGCAGTTAGCAGATGATGCTTTTCAGGCTCATAAAGTTGGTCATTAACCCCCATGACTATATTCAGGGCTTCTTCCTTCACCGGAGCAGCTACAATTACTTTCCGCACCCCTCGCTTGAAATAGGGATCAAGGGTAGCGAGAGTCCTAAACTTACCGGAGCATTCCAGCACGAGATCAACACCCAACTCTTCCCAAGGGACTTCACCAGGTTGAGAATATTCGCTAAAGCTGAGGGATGTACCATCAATAAGAATGCGTTCGCCCTGTGCTTCTACTTCCGGTGTCCAACGCCCGTGGACAGAATCAAATTTGAGTAAATGAGCTGCTGCTGTCGCCCCACCTTTAATCTCATTGATATGAACAAATTCTAATTCTGGCCAACCCCATGCAGCACGCAGAGCAAGCCGTCCAATCCTACCGAATCCATTGATGCCAATACGAACTCTCATCAACTTTCCCACCGTTATTTAAATCAAAAAAATCTGATTGTGTAGTTCAACGCTCTAGCAATTACATTAAAACTACTTTTGTTTACCTAATAATTTTCCTCAAAAGCTACCACCAACGATTGGCAGGTGAATTATGGTAATTGTCTACTGCGTTCTAATTCTTGTAGAAAGTTGTGTTGGGCTTCTCGCATTTCGATTTCCGGGTTTGCACGCTGAATTGTCTGAATTGCATCGTTATAAGATGAGCCAGTACAAATCAAGTAAGAAGCTAGCATTGTCCCCGTTCGCCGTTTGCCATTGGTGCAATGAATTGCAACACCTTTGCCAAAGTTATTTTGACTCTCAACAAAATTTTGTAAATTCTGAAGCTGCTCCTGGCTGGGTGTAGCGCCACCTTGAATTGGCAACCAGAGATAAGTAATGTTTGCTTGTTGATACAAATCTAAGTTAGAGGGGTCATCCATAACAGAGACGATCGCCTGTACACCTGCCGCCTGTAACTCTGTCAACTCCTCTACTATTGGCTTACGAACACCTGCTAGTTTGCCTGGAATCACCCACCACAGGTTTTCTGAAATCGGTTGAATTGTTTCTTGCTCCATTGCTTCGAGCCTTAGATTGCTAAAGATTGCGATCATCTTAAAACACCAAAACAGCGCGGATCTGGCAACGTTGCTTTTTCCGGTTCCCGTGGAAACCAAGCTGCTGTGCGTTTACAAAGCTCAACCAGCATCAACATTACTGGCACTTCAATTAAAACCCCTACCACTGTAGCCAGTGCTGCACCTGAATTTAAGCCAAATAGCATCACAGCAGTGGCAATAGCAACTTCAAAATGATTGCTTGCTCCAATTAATGCTGCGGGTGCGGCATCTTCGTAGGATAAATTCATCTTCAATGCTGCTACATAACTAATCAAAAAAATGAAATTAGTTTGGATAAATAGTGGCACCGCAATTAACAATATATGCAAGGGATTTTTAACAATTAGTTCACCCTTGAATGCAAATAGCAGTACCAATGTTAGCAATAGAGCAGTAATTGAAACTGGAGTCAGATACTTTAAAAATCGTCTTTCAAACCACTCTGTACCTTTGTATTTAAAAATCCAGTAACGGCTGTACATTCCCGCCACTAGGGGAAACCCAACATAAATTACTACT
>JBBSCU010000118.1:0-15873 GCA_038249935.1 Chroococcales cyanobacterium | reverse complement strand
TCAATAATCAGGAAAAATTGCCGTTCTGGATGATTTGGTTCTGCCAACCAGTCACGAGTTATATTAAAAATATCGTTTTCAATGCTCCGCATCATCATAATGTTGAGCATCGAGTAGTTAGTAATTAAAATATCTGGCGGAGTATCTTGCATATCCCAACGTGACCACATTTCCCCACCATCAAGTCGGGGAAAGTAGTAAGGTAAATCGGGATTTAAAGATAAATTAGCCTGAAGTAAATTTTGTTGCTGCTTGGCACACTCATCTAATTCGTTTCGCAATCGTTTGATTTTATCAGGTGTTGGTTGACCCGGAATCGGGGTTTGTCCAGTGTAACGTCCAAAGGTGATGCGGTTTGTGCCGCGTTCTTTATCTAGCCAATTGTGTATCTCTGGCGCTTCTAGGGCTTTTCTGAGTCGTCTCAATTGGTCTTCTACCAAAGCGTTGAGGGGATAGAGTATCAAACCTCGCATGGCTTTGGGGCGAGTTACGTGTTTCCATTGAGAGATGCGATCGCCATTTCCATCCCACCAGCAATGATGACTCGGTGCAGGCGGACTTGCCTCCCAAGTGCTGGATTCCCATGCTAAATGGGCGAGTAATGGCAATAAAAAGCACTCAGTTTTACCGGAACCTGTACCAGTGGTAACAACTAAATCTTTTTGGTTGATTAAGACTGACTCTAAACTTTCCCACTGGTGTTGATAAAGTTCTATGCCGTTTTCAAACAGCATTTTTCCCAGTTGTGCCAAGTCATGGTATTTCCCAGGCAGTTGTTTGACAGCAGTTTGCAAGTCTCTCCCCGATGAGGGATAAATGGGAACTGGTTCAATTAAAGGCGGCTGACTTAAAATACCTAGTTGTTGTAAAAGGCGATCGCGTTCTGCGGCTAAAGAGCGATAACGTAATGGAAAGGCACTTTTAATATACAGCTGATAGATATGGTTAAGTCGTTGATACGCTCCAACTACGTCATGCACAGATTAATCCCTCTTCGTATTTAACATTTAGCTTTTGACTCAACAGATGAGCAACTTCTTCACTCACGTTTTGATACAGTAGCCAGTTGCCCTGATATGTTGGTAGTTGTCCAGATGCCAGCACCAAAGCACGTTCATATATTTCAGGCCAGCGCTGCTTCACTGGTATTGCCAAACACTTTGTAGCAAAATTGTAATCAGCTTGGCAAGATGCACCATGATGATACAAAGCTAGAAAGCGCAAACCATACCAATCGCCTTGATACCAAGTGTTAGTGTTTTGGTTGTAAAAAAGGGTGTAGCAAAGGTTTCGGTTCTCATCAGACATCTGATACATCCCTGTTTCGTGAGGAATACCGCAGATTTGAAAATCATCACCGTCAAAGTGCTTCCATTCCCACCGACTCGGCACAATTCCCGGCACATTCCTCAGATTTTGCTGCCAAGTAGCGATATCAGGTAGAATTTGGGCAAGTCTCTTGGATGCTTCACCCGCATTAATGATGGGAAAATTATTTGCGATCGCATCAGGGTTATTGACCACCAATTGAATGCAGGTTGGTGCTTCACCTCTGGCTTGGTGAGTAATAGATGCTACAATACCGTATTCTTCTAATTGTCTGAGTAAGCTAATACTGCGTTGACCACACAGTATAAATTCTGAATTAGGCGAGTTAATTTTAACAATAGCTGAAGGAGCCGCTGACCATCTAGAACCGTCTAGTGAAGACTCAAGATGTCCTAATAAGCGCAACCGTCGTAAGATGCGTTTAGGTTCTTCAAGCTGGAGTGCATTGCAGCTTTTTTTAAACGATTCCCAGCTACCATTACCGAGGGTTGATAACCAGTATAGGAAGCGATCGCTATTTTGGGAAGCTTTCACCCAATCAGCATCAGGAGGATTAATAGATTGTAATTCTGTCAGTTCAAAAGGGTTATCAGCAGTGATATTTTGTCTAGCTTGGTAAGGAATAGGGCTGGTATAATCATAAACATCATGGGCTACACCAACCATAGATTTTATCTGTTCATAACTGAAGCCCCGACTAGCTTTAATTGGACACTGGAAAAATGATAACTTCAGCAAATTTGTTTGCAATTCTGTAGGTAATTCACCTACTTCGCAACCGTCGATTGCGAGGAAGAAATAAAACGATTTACGAGATGTTATACCCTTTTCTACTCGTAATAATGGCACTGATTTACTAAGATTTTGACGCTGTACTTGGTCAGAAATTTTATTGATGAGGTCTTGTGGATTTCCCCGATAAGAAAATCCTGTATACCATCTTTGAACTTGTGGCATGATACACCCTGATGACTCTAAAAAGTTTAAAAATTTGCCTGAATTACACTGCCAAAAATATGATATTTATCATTAATCGGCATAACTTCCTTATGCACATATTTTTCTATTTCCAGATAATTCCAATCGACAATCTTGACTAAACGCTGACTCGATTCACCTGCAAAAGTCGCCTCAATTAGGTAATCACCAGGATGAGCAAAATCAAGCGTTATAGAAGTATTTGTACTTTGGGAACTCTCCAGAACCGTCTGATTATCTGATAATCGAGTTACTTTTAACTCTGCGTTTGAATAGAAGCTAAAAATAGTAATTTGTGGACTATGTTCCACAAGCCAAGCACCGATTTTAGGTACGCGCAAGCCACCAGACAAACTAATTGATAATTTTACAGTTGGTTGTAAAGCATACTTAAGAGTTTGATTTTTGATGAAGACTCCATCCCAAGCTTGAGAAATAACCATACACTGCTGAAGTTCTACCCATCCCGAATTATTAAATATCGGCTGAGGTGTAGAACTCCACTTTAATAAATTCTCATCTCGTAAGCGTTCAATATCACTGAGCAATTCTTGTTTGGACAGGAGAATGAATGGAGTACCTAATGATGGCGCTTCCCAGGATGCGTAAGCCCCAGAATCACCGTTTTCGGGATCGGGAATTAGTATCCAAAAGTCACGAGCGGGCAAAATTAGGTAATCTAGATCATCCGGGGAAGTAATCTGGTATTTAGCACCATTTTCTAACTCTTTCCCATTTACTAAATACTCTAAAGGAAAATACCATCCAGGGCGTTCTTGTGTTAACTGGTGAGGATTATCTCCCAATTGAACTTCTACTGATTTTAGCGTGCGTCCTCGTTGCTGCTTCGGGTAAATAGAATAATCTACCTGACCTAAAAATGGATCTTCAGTGCGATATAAACCACAGAAAAGATGACGACTCCAAGTGCAATAATTATTCTTGTGTGCTGTCGGACATCCCTGAGCTTTCCACTGTTCATAAACTTGATGCAAAGCTTCTACAATCGCCTCATGGCGCTGCTTATTTTCAGTTAGCAATTCTTTTAAATGGATACCAAATTTACCTACTTCTCGCCGGATATGAGTAAACAAAGTTTGGGCATCCCATTCTGTTTGCCATTGCTTCTCTTGAAATATTTGTCGCAATTTGTCTTTATCAGTGCGACGCAGTAATGATTGAGAAATGGGATAATTAATATAGGTAGCTGCACGACCACGCCCTCGCTGTGCTGAAGGCAAAAATCTATGTTCCATTAGCCAGAGGTTCCACTCTTGCCAAAGGGGTTCTTCAGCTTCATAACCGAAATTCATCCCCGGTGGACGACTAAAACCAGGCAAGGCTAAAATCTCTCGTAAGCGTTTGAAATAATTAGTTTCTGATATTTTTTCTTCTTGAGCCATTTGAGAAGCGGCTAAAATTGTGGCACATAAAAAAGCAACTCCTTTGGGTAATCCTTGGGAATCACGCCCTTTTAAATCCTGCAAATTCACCTCTCCCTCAAAGATGACTTTTCTTTTCACTGCTGTGCATAAGTCATCAACCCAATTAACATTTGTAGGTAATTTCTCAAAATTATAACTAATATGTTCTATTACATCTTCATCAACACTCAAATAAATTTTTGTCCCGTGTGGTGTACCACTGATAAAATAAGAAATTAAAGCCTCATTCCAATCTGTATAATTCGCCATTAGAGTTTAGTGCGACTGTTCATGAAATCGCCGTGATTATTGATCAGATTTCTAATCTGCATAGGTAGCTTAAAAATTAAATTTGAGGTTGATTTTTGATGACACAGGCAATCACTAAACAAAGCTTGCTGTTTGTGCCACTACTCAAATATTTTATTTCCAAGTTATGACTTATTGTAATCCCACAATAGTTACCAATGTATGCGTAATTAAGCTGAAATTAGTACTCATTTATCTAACATTATTCGCTAATAAAAATAATTTGTGATGCCTTCAGAAAAGCTAACTTTTCGCATCAGATAGAAAAACAACACGAAACCTAATCTCCTGAGCAAGCTTCCTTACAAGGAAAAAATAAATGATTCTTGATTCTTCTTGAGAATTAACAAAGATAACTTGATCTAAGTATAAAATAAGCTCCGTATATATGAAGATTTGAACAAATATCCTATTTTAATTTGCGATCGCTAAAATTAAATACCCAGAAACCTATTAACACGAGATAATAATAAATTCACACCACCCTGAGCTGTTGTCCCATCACCCATTACAGAACTTGTTTTGGCTTGGTTTAAGTAATTTACTTCACAGCCACAGGGTCGAATTTTGCAAGTAGTTCTGAACCAAATCATGAAAACATCCACAAAATTGCTAGCTCGCCTGGAGTATTACTACCAGCAAATCAAAACGATCATTCTGGCTCGGCAAAATCCGATTACGGGTTTACTACCTGCAAGTACAGCGATTACAGCCCACGGCGATTATACTGATGCCTGGGTGCGAGACAACGTTTACAGCATTTTGGCAGCTTGGGGTTTAGCCCTTGCATACCGCAAGGTAGACGACGATGAGGGACGCACTTATGAACTAGAACACAGTGTCATTAAATTAATGCGCGGTTTGCTGTTTGCGATGATGCGACAAGCTCATAAAGTAGAGACATTTAAACATACTCAATCGCTACTTGATGGACTACACGCCAAATATAATACCGCGACTGGTGACATTGTTGTTGGTGATGACGAATGGGGACATTTGCAACTTGATGCCACATCTATATTTTTACTGATGTTGGCACAAATGAGCGCTACGGGATTGCAAATAATTTATACAATTGATGAAGTGAATTTCGTCCAAAATTTGGTTTACTACATTGGACGAGCTTACCGTACACCAGATTACGGTATTTGGGAACGTGGTAATAAAATTAATCGTGGTAGTGCTGAATTAAATGCCAGTTCTGTAGGTATGGCAAAAGCTGCTTTAGAAGCTATCAACGGACTGGATTTATTTGGTGTGCGTGGTAGTCAAGCATCAGTGATTCATGTGCTACCAGATGAAATTGCCCGCGCCCGAATTACTTTAGAATCCTTATTACCGAGGGAATCTGGTTCCAAAGAAATTGATGCGGCGCTGTTAAGTATTATTAGTTATCCTGCCTTTGCAGTAGAAGATTTGCAGTTACGCGATCGCACCTTTAACGATATTATCAATAAACTCGCAGGTAAATACGGCTGCAAACGCTTTCTGCGTGATGGACACCAAACCGTTTTAGAAGATAATCAACGCTTACACTATGAACCGTGGGAACTCAGGCAATTTGAGCATATTGAATGTGAATGGCCATTATTTTTAACTTATTTAGTTCTAGATGGATTATTTCGCGGCGAGCAAGAACAAGTTGAAAAATACCAAGAGCTTTTAGAATCATTATTCATAGAACAAGATGGTTTGCGTTTATTGCCTGAACTTTATTATGTCCCAGAAGAAAACATAGAAGCAGAAAAATTAGCACCCCAAACGCAACCACGTTTGCCCAATGAAAATGTTCCCTTAGTATGGGCGCAAAGTTTATATCTTCTCGGACAAATGTTAAGTGAAGGATTACTAGCGGTTGGTGATATCGACCCATTGGGAAGACATTTGTGTGTGGGAAAACAGCGCGAATCTTTGGTACAAATTGCCTTGCTAGCAGAAGATGAAGATTTACAAGCAAAACTAGAAGTTCATGGAATTGAAGCCCAAATACCCACCCAAATAGAACCGATTCAGGTGAGAAAAGCGGGAGAACTTTCAGCTATTTATACTCAAATTGGACGCAACGACAAACTTGGTTTAACCGGACGTCCAGAACGCCGTTTGCGGAGTTTAACAACATCTAGAATATTTCGGATTGGCGGTGAGACAATTGTATTTCTCCCATCATTTTTAGACTCTCAACAGTTTTATTTAACCCTTGATTACCATTTTCTGCTGGATCAAATCAGAAGCGAACTGGCTTACATTCAAAAATATTGGAGCGATTTAGGGCGTCCCACTCTGACTTTAATGTTAACGCACACGATGTTAGAAATCGGTTCTGAGGCATTGTTAGAACTGATGCAAGAACTGAAAGATGGTGTTTGTAACGGTGTCCGGGTGAAATTAGGGCGGCTAAATCAGTTAATGCTGACAGCTGGAATCCAAAGAATTGATTTTCTCCAAGATGCAGAATTTTCCCTATCGCCAGTGAAAAATGCCGGATTACGTTGTTATTACCTGACTTATAATCCTGAGAAAATCTGGCGCTTAAGGCATACCCAAGAATTTCAGATGGAGTCTGAAACCAACTTGGAATTATTACTTTCTTATTTGCGCTCATCAGAGAATATCTACGAGCAAATTGAGTTATTGCAAACTTTAACTCGCTTGCAGGGAATGAAATTTGATACGGGCTATGGCGATGTGGGATATCCTGTTACCGTAGCCGATTTACTAGATGAAGTTTACACCAAAGCTGGAGATTTAGGTCTTTGGGCAGTGGTACGTCGGGCTGCTGGGTTGCGGCAAATGGTTGACATCAGCCTATCAGATACAGTAACAAGTATCTTAGTACGGGGTAAGCAAATTGCTGTGGGTAAAGCTTACAGCGAGGCATCCCTGATCACCGTACCTATGTCCCCCAATGAAATTACCGATAAAATTAATCATTTTTGTGGTGAAGACATACGCGATCGCGTCCTTACCCAAGAAATTTTAATCTATCTTGGTATCTTAATTCGAGCAGAACCTGAACTATTTCAAGGACTACTGACGCTAAGAGTCGGCTATCTCATATTATTAATTACCAGTGAACTGGCGCGGGAATTATACGTCACTCAAGATGAAGCTTATGATCGCTTAATGCAGCTTTCACCCTCTGATGTGAAAATGCGCTTGCGTCAGGTATTAACTAAATATAGTGGCATGAGTAACCTGTTGCGCCAACAAGAATCACTGCACGTCAAGCAAAAAGAAAGTGATATTGCTTGGGTGATATTACCAGTAATAGAAGAAGAAATACAAGTCCCACCAGGTGGTTGGCGGCGGTTTCGCCAAGCAGAGGGTGTGACAGGACGTGTACCAAAAGAGTTTTTCAAGCAAGTTTGGCTATTAATGCGACATTGTAAGGGTTTAGTAATTGGCGATAAACTAGAGCGTCGCAATCGTTTAGATAGTGAGATAATGTTGTCGGAAATGACAGCAGGGGAAAGGAATTTTGCTTTGTTAGTTGAGCATTTGCTGAATAAAATCGAAGCTCCAGAATACCGACAAGTTAATATTGAAGCGTTAATTGAATTAGCTGCGATCGCTGCTAATAATCCTAACTTGCAAGTAGAAGAATATATAGTATTAGATGTATTAATTGGTCATGCAGTGCGATTGGCATGGTTAGAAAACCATTCCGATAGAGGCGATCGCTATGATGAGGATAAGGCTAGTGCGTGGCGATCGTTTTACAATACCTCTCCTAGAGATTGCGCTAGTTATATTTTGAAGGCATTCAGGTTCTTGACGGAATTTGTGAAGGATTTTTAAACGCAAAGGAACGCTAAGGGAAGCGCAGAGGAACGCAGAGGATGAGAGAGAATGAGTTGAGTGGGATGATTATTGGGTGTGCGATGAGGGTGCATACTGCTTTGGGGCCTGGTTTGTTGGAGTCGGCTTATGAGGTGTGCTTGGATTATGAGTTGAAGGAAGTCGGGTTGAATGTTGGTAAGCAAATTCCATTGCCCTTGGTTTATAAAGATGTGCAATTGGAATGCGTTTATCGATTAGATTTGATAGTCGAAAACCAAGTAATTGTAGAGATTAAATCTGTAGAATCCTTCCACCCAATTCACTCCGTTCAACTCCTAACCTATCTCAAACTAGCAAACTGCAAACTAGGTCTTCTCCTCAACTTTAACGTCCTCCACCTCAAAGAAGGCATCAAACGCGTAGCCAACAACCTCTAACTCTTCCTCCGCGTTCCTTTGCGGTTCCCTCCGCGTTCCTTTGCGTTTAAATCTACTTAACAGAAACAGCATCAACATCAATGGTGCTTGCGCTCGAAGTAGAACTATTAGCTGCTTCAGTACCTACATCACCTTTACGTGCTTTCCAGCCTTCAATTACTAGCCCAGACACCTCAGTAACTAGCAGCGTCAAAAGGAAAACATCATCAATCTGTCCCACAACGGGTATGAAATCTGGGGCAATATCAATCGGGCTGACCAAATAGAATAATGTTCCCAAAATTACCCACCAACGGTACTTGGGGTTACGAAGCAAATTCTGATACCAAGTGTAAAGTGATTGGATTGAAAATTTCATATTTTGAACCTCCATTTATTTTTAATTTTGACAAATTATCCTCTAAACTTCCGGTGGGAATAACCGCCCCAGTTAGTCTGGAAGACGCTACCAAACAATTTAAAATTCAAAATACTGTGCAGCAAGCGCAAAGCACTACAAATACTTCGCATAACTACGTTGCAATTGGGCACACGATTACAGTAGTTGTGCATTAATCTCTAAAATGAAAATGCTTGTGGATTGTTGCTCTAATTACGGAGGGAAGAAACGTAAACAGTGGATATTTTAGATTTGTTTTATAAGGGCGGGCCAGCGATGTGGCCTTTGCTGGTTCTCTCGATTCTGTCTTTGAGTGTGATTTTCGAGCGTTTGTGGTTCTGGTTACGAATTTTGACTCAGGAAAAGCAAATAGTCGATCGCATCTTGGATGCTGCCCAGGATAATTGGGAAGTAGCTGCGGACATTGCCAGAAAAGCAAGGCATCAGCCTGTCGGACGTTTTCTCTACGCCCCCTTACGTTTTCCAAAAACTGATACGGAAACCTTTCGACTAGCACTGGAGGCTACAGCCGAAGATGAATTGGCTGGAATGCGGCGGGGCGAAAAACTTTTAGAAGCCGTGATTGCCCTTGCGCCCCTGCTGGGATTGTTAGGTACGGTTTTGGGTCTAATCCAGTCTCTCCGCGCAATTCGGATTGGCGATTTGGGAACTGAATCGACAGCTGGGGTGACTACTGGTATTGGTGAATCCTTAATTAGTACGGCAACTGGACTAGTGGTTGCTATCACTAGTTTGGTATTTTACCGCCTATTTCAAAGTTTTGTAGTCAACCAAGTCAAAGTTTTTCGGAAGGCAGGGAACGAGATGGAATTGCTCTACCGTCAGTCCCCGCCTGATTTTAGTAATAGTACATCAGTGCTTGTGCGGGAAAATTTTACTCCACCCCGCAAGCCAGGAAAGAATAGGTTTCCTGAACCTCCTGAATCCCCAAATGCACCTGAGTAATAGTCAAGATATTCAACATCTAAATCAGGCGTTAGAGTGAAACGATGAAAGTTAATCTACATACTCCAATTGAAGAAGTCCAAGTTCAAATCATTCCTTTAATTGATGTAATTTTTTGTATTCTGACGTTTTTTTTGTTAGCAGCTTTGCAATTTACGCGGCAACAAGCAATCAATGTTGATTTGCCTAAAGCCAGCCCCAGTACAGTATCTGGGATAAATTCACAGAGTGGAAGCTTAATTGTAAGTATTGATGCCGTTGGCAATACTTACATAGAAAAACAGCCTGTAAAAAAGGAGGATTTGAGACAGAGCTTAAAACAGTATCTCCAAGAAAATCCCAGTGCCGTTGTGGTGCTGAATGCTTCGCGGACAGCAACTTATAACGATGTGATTGAAACATTGGATTTGCTGCGGCAAGTAGGAGGCGATCGCGTGTCTTTGGGAATTATTCCTGGGCCGTCTCAATCACCCACAAACTCACTTAACCAACCTCCTATCCCCTCTTTTCCAATCAATCCTGGTGCTGCCCCAGTACCCACTACTCTACCAATTCCAGGCATCAATCCCGAAGGGAATATTACCCCTAAATTTCCCTCAGCACCTAATCAAGTACCCTTGCCTACGGTAACTGGACAACCTCAAACTGGGCAAGGCATAAGTCCGATCAATCCTGGTATTTCCAACCCACCAGCATCTCAAACGCCTGTGACACCTAAACAAACCCAACCTCCTCTTAAAAGATGAGATAGGGGCATTGGTGATCAAGAACAGACAAGGAGAAGGGGGAGACAAGGAGAAGGGGGAGACAAGGAGAAACTTGTTCAATAATTCCCCTTTGTCCCCCTTCTCTCCCTACTTCCCCCTGAAGCTTTTTCCCAAACCTAAAGATATCTAAAATAAAATTCGATTAGAGACAAAATCCCTGCTAATTTATAAATAATTGGTTGAGCTTTAAATATTTTTCCAGGGCTAAACTGAGTAATTTATCACCAATTGCCATTTACGTTTCAGAGATTGTGGCATGAATATCGTGACGCTTTTGATTGTTTGGCTAGTAACAGCTATCAGCCTGTTAATAATTAGTAAATTACCTTTGGGAGTTGAAATTGACACTCCTGGTAAAGCCTTCTTTTCTGCCGCAGTGCTTGGTATCGTAACGGCAATAGTCAGACCGATTTTAAGCCTGGTTTTTGCAGTACCAAATTTACTTACCTTGGATTTATTATCCGGCATTTTCACATTTATGATTGCCGTGGTTTGTTTTAGTATTGCGGCTTGGTTAGTAGAAGGATTTCGCTTGCGTTACGGTATTTGGAGTGCTGTTATTGGGGCATTAGCGCTGACCATAATTAACAGCTTAATATACAAATTACTGGGAGTCTAAAATCAATAGTTAGGAGAGGAGTTAGGAGTGATGAGTTGTTAATAACTCCTAACTCCTAACTCCTAACTCCTAACTCCTAACTCCTAACTCCTAACTCCTAACTCCTAACTCCTAACTCCTAACTCCTAACTCCTAACTCCTAACTATTCATTGGAACTTGGGGGAGCAACTGGGGTAGTTGATTGCTGTTTGCGTTGTTCGCGTTTTTTGCGATCGGCTGAGAGCATATCTGCCATAACTAACAGTGCTTGCGCCATCTTGTCTAGGTTAGAACGGTATAGCTCTAAATCCTTGTTGAGTTTGTCATCAGACAGGTGCAAGCCAGCAGCGATCGCTTTCAGAGCTTCAGTGAGTTGCTTTTCGTCTTTGACTAATTCGGGATCTGACAGTTCCAATAACGAAAATAGACCAATTGCAAACAAACGGTTGTATTTAAAGTTAGGATTATTGGCGATCGCTTGCAGTTGTGCTTGCAAGTCAGCATCTCTATCTAAGTAAGTAGTTTGACTTAGCCACGCAATTAAATCTTTAACTGGCAAAGCTTTCGCTATAGCTTGCACTCTTTGGGCATCCTGTCGATGGTGTTGCGGGTCTTGTTCTATAGCCTGACATAAGGCATTGAAAATTGATTCTTGATCCCGTTCTGGTTCATAGCCTTGCATGAAGCGGTCAAAGGTAGTAACGACACCCAAGGCATAAATTAGATTGTAGCTAAAATCGATATTTACTGACAGCAGATGCATCTCCACCATCAACTCTTCCACTACCCGACGATAAATAGTGTTGATCGGACGGGTGTGAAGATTGTAGAAAGTTCGCTTTGTATCAGAGACAGTACGGACGTTATTCACAAACAAAAAGACAATATTAAGGGCGACGTATCTTTATTTTCTCGCTTAAAGGCTACTTTGCCAAGTTGAGCTTTTGGATAATGACGGTTTCATTTATAATATAGACAAATCATAAATATTTTATAAGCACTTTCGCCTAAAAAACTAGTAAAAAATTATCATCCTTAATAATTCGGTTATCGCATTTATGAACTTCTCGCCACAGTTAATTGCTTTAGGTGAGTATTTAGCTGGTGAATTTGATAATCGGGAGCAAGCGATCGCAGACCCAGCTTGGTACGTCCACCTGCGCCTGTGGCAAAGACCAGTTAATCTGTTTACAGAAGACAGCATCACCTTGTTTGCTGAACAGGCTAACGTTATTAATCTAGATCAACCTTACCGCCAGCGAATTATGCGGTTGCGTCAAGGGAGAGATTCTGATGCATCCCTAGAAGTACAATACTATATACCTCAAGATCCAGGTGCATTAACAGGCGCAGGTCATAACCCTGCTTTACTGAATACACTGACACCCGATAAATTAGATTTACTACCAGGTTGTATCCTAACAGTTACCCAGGAAAAACTAGCCAGCGATCGCTATAAGTTTACCGCCACCCCACTACCAGAGACTAGTTGCAGCTTTACTTATCTTGGCAATGTCGTCTATGTTTCCTTGGGTTTTCAAGCTACAGCAACAGAATTTTACAGCTACGACAAAGGAATTGAGCCAGCAACTGGAAAAGCAACTTGGGGAGCGATTATGGGGCCTTATCGCTACACCAAACGAAATCAGTATTGAGTAAAACAGAATTCAGGAGTCAGGAGTCAGAATTCAGAATTCAGAATTTAATTGCAGTGTGACTGACAAATGAATATATGGGTTGAAGTCTCCTACCAAAATTTTCAATTTGATGCTCAACAAGAAAGTGGCGGTTACTTAGAAAGGAGTTCGACAGGTGTTACCTGAGCTTGCCCTACCCCTACGGAAAAGCAAGCTACGCACAGCGTCTCGTAGAGAAGGGTCGAAGGCCGGATCTGAATCCCCTACTATATTCATTCTGACTCCTGACTCCTGAATTCTGACTTCTTTCCTAACTGGCAATGCTACGAGGTACACCTTCTAAAGCTTCCTCTTCTGTTTCAAAGATTTCAAACACAGTATCCATCATCGTCACTTCAAACACGAGTTTGGCTTCTGGATGTACATTGCAGATACGGAAACTTCCCTTGACTTTATCAGCATCACGCATTCCAGCTACCAAAGATGTCAGACCAGAACTATCAATAAAATTTACCTGAGTCAGATTTACAACTACATGGGGACTGAGTTTAGAAATACATTCCTGTAACTTCAGACGAAATTGCCAAGCAGTGGTAATGTCTAGGCGACCTACTGGTGTCAAGACAATAACGGTATTTCCGTCTTGGGTTGTATAACTTTTTTGGTCAATATGAATCATTCAAGCCCTCTCCGTGGCATTTCTCTTAGGATTAACTAGTTACAGAATTATCTAATGCTGTCATTTGAGATTAACAAGCTATAGCTAAAATTGTCACCTTTTTTTTCCTAAGTGCTTACTTTTAGTAGTTTAACTCAACAAAATAGTGGGGAGTAGGGAGTGGGGAGTGGGGAAGATCAGAATAATTAAACTCTTTACTCAGCACTCAGCACTCAGCACTCAGCACTCAGCACTATTAATTGGGTGTCCAGTTAATCCAATCTTGAGGCTTGAGGAAGGTTTCATACAACTCAGCTTCGGGGGAATTGGGTTCTGGCTGATAGCCGTACTCCCAGCGCACTAATGGTGGTAGGGACATAAGAATTGATTCGGTGCGTCCGTTTGTTTGCAGACCAAAAATAGTTCCTCGGTCATAAACCAAATTAAATTCTACATAGCGTCCCCGGCGGTAGAGTTGAAAATTTCGTTGGCGATCGCCATATTCTATTCCATGTCGCCGTTCTACAATTGGTACGTAAGCTGGTAAAAATGTTCTGCCACAGTCTTGTACAAAGGCAAACAAATCTTCCCAATTGCGGGTTGCTGGCTCTCCGACTTGGTTGCTATAAATAGCCGCGTCTCCATTGGGATTTGGCCCGCGATATAAAGCACCCTGACCATCTTGGTAATCAAAAAATAGACCACCTACTCCCCGTGTCTCATCACGATGCTTAAGGTAAAAATATTCGTCACACCACTGCTTAAACACTGGATAATACTCTGGGTGGTGTTGGTCACAAGTCTGTTTTAATGTTTTGTGTAAATGTGCCGCATCTTCAGCAAAGGGATAATAAGGTGTCAAGTCCAAACCGCCACCAAACCACCACACCGGCCCCGCTTCAAAGTAGCGATAATTAAGGTGGACTGTTGGCACATAAGGATTATGAGGATGTAATACCATTGAAGTACCCGTGGCATAAAAGCCATGCCCTGCGGCTTCAGGGCGTTGGGCTAAAATTGAGGCTGGCAAATGGGAACCCCAAACTTCAGAAAAATTTACACCTGCTTGTTCAAATATTGCACCTTCTCGCAGCACGCGCGATCGCCCTCCGCCTCCTTCTGGGCGTTCCCAACTATCTTCGAGAAACTCGCCCACACCATCTAGTTTTGTTAAAGCTTGCGTAATTTCGTCTTGCAGTTGTTTCATAAACTGACTGACCCTAACCTGAGCATCAGTTGCTGGCAAAGACTTGGATGATTCTGCTGCTACAGTTGGTATTTGCGAGTTGGTCAACATAGATAGATTCCCGAACCTAAATTACAATTTCCAGAAAGCCACAAATTTTTCATTTTCAAATTTGGGGGAAACACGCGCCAACAATCAAGCTATATTTGCCCAACCCGCTTTTTTCTTACTGGTTAAGCATTTATCCGATTGATGGGTATCACTAGAGTTATTTTCCCTCAAATGCGTATAGGCTTGTATATTGACTGAGTTTTTTTTGAAATTTTTAATTGGAATATTCTGGTATGGACACTAAACTTTAGTCGTAACCTTAAATTATTAAGAGTTTAACTGGCCTGCTCAAAACTTCTTTGTCATATTACTATCTTGGCTGTTGGCGTCAGCGCCGAATCGAGCTTACTATGTTTAGGGCATTTTTGAGAAAGTTTTAATTTAGAAACTGAGCGTAGTTGCCCATCATACCAGAGTTACGAGAAAGTGTTTAGCGAGGAGGAGGATTAGGAAAATGCAAAGTTGGTTATCCAAATTCATCCACCGCAAGCGTCGTCGGTTTTGCGCTTCTCTGGTGCGGACGTATCGAGAGATTAGTTCTGCTTCTGTAGATGAACTGTGGCAAAAAGTCGCTGACTTAACAGATGTTTCCTGGCATCCACTACTTAAGAGTACTAACGTGCCCTACGGATTAGTACCCAAACCAGGATTGATTTTTCACGCCGTAACACGCTTTTCGCCGATTCCCATCCGTATTTTTGTGGAGCGTGTCAATCATAGAGAGATGTTGAGTATCCGAGTGCTGGCAATTCCTGGGATAGAGGAACGGGTGACTTATCAAGTAGAATCAACGGTTTGTGGTACTTGTCTGTTTTATTCTGTAACGCTACGGGGTTGGTTGTCGCCCCTGATTTGGTCTTTATCCAGTCCTTATATAGACCGCGTAGCACGGTCTTTAGTCGAAGCAGTAGAAAAGACGGCATTGCCAACGGTGTCTGGTAAGAAAAAATCCCTTAATGACAGTTGTTTGGATTTTTAGGTAAGGGGGACTGGGGGAGACAAGGAGAATAACCCATGCCCAATAACCAATGCCAAAAGAAAGTTAAGATTCTATTAGGTAATAATGCAATTTGCTAAGTTTTCTTACGGCATTAACAGTGAAAACACTAAACTGACCTTCTTTAAGAAAGCATCCAGTTAATAGCTAAGATGTTCGACACGATTGTATTTTATCATTTTGAATTTTAAATTTTTATGTACGATGTCCTCGACTCCGGCTCTGTCTTAGAAGTGTTGCGACCAGTAGAAGACCCAGAACTCCGCAAAAGTCTGGTAGAACTGAATATGATTCGCAACGTCAAAATTGACGATGG
>JBBSCU010000117.1:0-15975 GCA_038249935.1 Chroococcales cyanobacterium | reverse complement strand
CGGAGTTGAGATATCCGCCTGTAATACCGTGAAAGTTTTGGCCACTGTAGTACGGGGGAGTAATGACATCATCTCGTCGAAAGCGATCGCACTCTTTTTCCCAGTCAATACTATCAGCGTAACGTCGCAGCCCCTCTTCATCAATCAAAAGACGTACTACAGGAGATAAAAAACGTTCCCAAATTGTATCTTGACGCACTGCCATGAGTATTGTATTTAAGTGATTTTCTTTACAAATTTTAATACATCTTGAAAATATCTGCTTTCTTTGAGAGCGTAGTTTACCGCCGTAGGCATCGCTTGACATCTGTAATCTAACGTAGTATATATGTAATATACAGATAAATTCCCAAAATTTAGGTAGCCAAATGAAAGACAATACAACATTTAAATTGCTACAACTAACTAGGTAATGGGTTATAGACCATAGCGATAATATGCCTAATCCAAAATAGAAAAAATTATGCCCTACGAAAAGTTAGAAATTACCACACCAGCACCCGTATTATCTTGGGCAAATCACCCTTTGGGGCCAGAAGAAACCAAGATGGCAAAGAATGTGGCATCGCTACCATTTGTGTTTAAGCACGTAGCATTAATGCCAGATGTTCACTTAGGAAAAGGTGCCTTAGTGGGTTCTGTAATTGCAACTAAAGAGGCGATTATACCAGCTGCTGTAGGTGTGGATATTGGCTGTTTTATAGGAGATACCTTAATTCCTCTAGTGGATGGTAAACCCTATCGTATTAAAGACCTAATGGATTGGGGTAAAGAGTTTATTATTTATGCTTGTACACCAACAGGAAAAATCGTTGCGGCTAAAGCAACTGCTAAGTTGACTAGACGGAATGCTCCACTCGTGAAAGTGGTTTTGGATAACGGCGAAGAAATTATTTGTACTCCCGATCACCAATTCATGCTTCGGGACGGAACCTACAAAGAAGCTCAGTTGCTTCAAGCAGAGACTTCCTTAATGCCCTTTTACTCTAAGACTGATAAAGATGGCTACACCCTAATTGCTCAACCATACTCTAGCAGATGGCAAAAAGCACACTGGATTATTGCTAGGTCTGGGTTACTCGGCAACATTCCCAGATTTGAGGGACAGAGAACAGTTATTCATCATCAGAATTTCCATGAATCCGATAATCGGACAGAAAATCTTGAATTCATGGGCGAACGCGATCATTCTGCATACCACCGTTCTCTAGTGGAGCGTAACCAACACTGGCAGTCTGCCGAATTTGAAGAGAAAAGAGTTGCTTCTCTTGCTCAAAAAGCAAAAACTCCAGAAGGATACCAATACTATGCTGAACGGGGAACTAGGAATATCCTTCAGTACATGGAGCAGCAACCAGAGCATTTTAAAAATGCAGTGGCAGGTAATGGTAATCGGGGTAAGCAATATCTAGTTGAATATAACAAGAGTGAAAAAGGGAGAGGAAAGTCTCAAGAGATTGCTAACCGATATTATACCTGTGAGATTTGTGGCGTAGATATCAAAACTCCAATTGGACTCCATAATCACCGCAGAAAAGAACATCAATGCAATCACAAAGTTGTGGCAGTAAATCTCCTTAATTATACAGAAGACGTTTACTGTCTAACAGTACCGGAGTACCATAATTTCGCGTTGAAAGCTGGTGTATTTGTTCATAACTGCGGTATGAGCGCCATAAAAACAGCATTTACTGCTGAACAACTAGAAGGCAAGCTGAAGAGAATCCGCCTGGATATTGAAGCAGCAATTCCTACTGGGTTCAACGAAAACAAAGATGTTGAAAAATCTGTTATCAACTGGCAACACTGGGATGATTTTAAAGACTTACATCGCGGCGTGCAAGACCTACAAAGTAAAGCCATGAAACAGATGGGTTCTCTCGGCGGAGGAAACCACTTTATTGAATTGTGCCTTGATACAGAGAATCAAGTTTGGTTAATGTTACATTCTGGTTCGCGCAACATCGGCAATAAATTAGCTCAGTGCCATATTCACACAGCCAGAGAATTAGCAAAGATGGCAGGTAATAAATTGCCTGACCCTGATTTAGCTCACTTTATCGCTGGTACGCCAGAATTCCAAGCATACTGGCACGATTTGCAATGGTCACAAGACTATGCACGTGTCAACCGCGATGTGATGATGGCGCGTTTTAAGCACATAGTTGAGAAGCATCTCATAGGTGGAAAGGCAACTAAACCTTTATTGCAGGTTAATTGTCATCACAATTACGCCGAAAAAGAAGTGCATTTTGACGAGGATGTTTACGTTACTCGTAAGGGTGCAGTCCGCGCCCAAACTGACGACTACGGGATTATCCCTGGTTCGATGGGGGCAAAGTCTTTTATCGTTAAGGGTAAAGGTAATGCCCAGAGTTTCTGTTCTTGCAGTCATGGTGCGGGGCGTTTAATGTCTAGAAATAAGGCAAAAAATGTTTACACACTTGATGATTTAATTGAGCAAACAAATGGTGTAGAATGCCGCAAGGATACTGGCGTTTTGGATGAAATTCCTGGTGCTTATAAGTCGATAGAACAAGTTATGGAAAATCAAGCGGATTTGGTCGAAGTTGTCGCAACACTCAAGCAAGTTCTTTGTGTCAAAGGTTAAGTTTTTCGGGTGGGCAACGCCCGATAATTTACGCCTTAATAACACTTATTTAAAAGTTGGCTGAGATTTTTCTTTGACCAGAGTCATGGAAGAGCGTTACAGTAATGTTTTGTCGAGCGCTGGAATCTCTATGTCTCAGGTATCGCTCCCCCAATCGCTCCAGAAAGACCTACCCCTCACCGCTCTTGCGCCGATGCAGGATGTGACAAACCTCTGGTTTATGAAGGTCATTGCCCACTACGGCAGTCCTGACTACTTCTTTACCGAGTATTTCCGCGTGAATGATACCTCACGGCTCAGTCGTAGCATTCTAGCAGCAATCACCGAAAACGATACGGGTCGCCCCGTTTTTGCTCAAATGATTGGCGAAAGCATTCCCGACTTAGTAAGAACAGCAAAGGAACTCTGCAACTATAATATCGCTGGAGTTGACTTAAACATGGGCTGTCCAGCACCTAGAATCTATCGCAAAAATGTTGGGGGTGGATTGCTACTCTCACCAGAAAAGGTGGATCGGATTTTAGGAGAACTACGGCAAGCAGTAAACGATCGCCCTTTAACTGTCAAGATGCGCGTAGGCTTTGAAAATACAGATACCTTTTACGAAATTCTAGATATGATTAATCGCCACAGCATCGATTTGGTGAGTTTGCATGGTCGCACGGTGAAAGATATGTACCACGGGGCAGTAAAATATAATTTGATCGCTGAAGCGGTCAGACGGGTTCATTGTCCAGTGCTGGCCAATGGCAATATCCACTCGGCGAAAACTGCCCTGGAAGTGCTTTCTCAAACGGGCGCGGCGGGTGTGATGGTGGGACGCTGGGCAATCGGCAATCCTTGGCTTTTTAATCAAATTCGCCAGGCTTTGCGCTTCGAGCCGATTACGCCCGTTCCTTTAGTAGAGGTACGCAACTATATTGATCGTTTATGGCAAACCCCCACAGCAGCAACTATGCCAGTGCGAGCACGCGTAGGCTACCTGAAAATGTTCCTCAACTACATTGCCCTAAGTGTTGACACTGAAGGTCATTTCCTGCGGCTGATGCGATTGACGCAGACTGAGGCAGAACTGCTTAACCTGTGCGATCGCTTTCTCCTTACTGATCTGACGAAAACTTTAGCCTTAGCACCCTACTCAGGTGTGTAACTAAGGTTTAGTTTCCCAGACTCAAAGCGATATCTACGATGGGCTACGCCTACGCTAAAGCTGTATCAATAAGCAGCCTAAACAGTACGAATTATATGAGCTAAAACTTGAGCTTTACTTAATTCACTTACCAAGCGCTGGGCTTGGTGTTTGTAGAGGGGATATTGGAGAGTTTCGGGTAGTTGCTTCATCAGAGTTCTTGCTAGCTGCATATCACAACCACACACCCGCAAGATGACGTTTGCTCCTTCAAAAGCTGCTTCTGCTGATAATGCTTTCTCTACTCGCACTAACCATTGACCGACTGGAATCCTTCCTCGTTCTACTCGTTGCAATCCTTCAATTGTTCCTAAAACCACTAAGCGATCGCCTACTCTCAGCTTGATATCATCACAGGGCATAAACTTTGCAGTTTGATCGGTAGCTTTAACGTGTAAAATTGGTACTAATCCGTAGCCGTAAGCGATATCTGCTAGTAATCGTCCGTTAAGAGTATCTTCGGCTTCAATTTGATATTCAGTTACGAGTATAGTTTGGTTATTTAAACGAAATAAATTGAGGATATTTTCCCCAAATGCTGCCGCCACGAATGCTTCAGCCGCCAGTGCATAAACGTCCATAACCCTAGCATAGGGCAGCAGTTGCGCGACGTTCTCGCCAAAACGCGGGTCGAAGGTGCGGATAGCCAAACTGGCTGTGGGGTTAGTAGCGTGGGTTCTCAAGGCAATTTCTAAGTTTGCTACCTCATCATCAGTGACAACAATAACGCTTTTAGCGGTGGTTATATTGACTTTATTGAGAGCATTGGTGATATTTCCAACAATTAGCGGCATTTGGGGTAATACTCCTGGTTCCAAGTCAGTGGCATGAACTCCCACTAACGGTTGCTTAAGTTCTTGCAATAGTTGTGCAACTCGCCGACCGACTCTTCCCAAGCCAATTATGACTATATGATCTGCTTTGGGCACAGGAGGACGACCTTTGGAAAATTGAAATCTGGCAGCTAGGATACGTTCAGTCATAATGGCATAGAGAATACCGACAGAAACCGTACCTGCCACAGTCAAGCTGATACTGAAGAGATGCAACCACCAAGGAACGGCAAAGGGCAGTCGTAATTGTCCAAACAGGTTGTCGTAGCCACCAAGGCTTAGAACTAGGGAAACATTGATGGCATCCTGTAAGGTGATTTCGGGATATT
This sequence comes from Chroococcales cyanobacterium, assembly GCA_038249935.1. Lineage (GTDB taxonomy): Bacteria > Cyanobacteriota > Cyanobacteriia > Cyanobacteriales > Nostocaceae > Nostoc. The sequence continues at coordinate 11,013 of JBBSCU010000117.1, read as the reverse complement.
GCAGTTTGTATAGTACCGTCCCACATAAGAATAATCCCACCATGAAAATGCTGCAAACTATAGCTACACGCTGGGTTTGGCTATTTTCTTTCCAAAACTGAGTTAGTCTGTTTCGGAGATTTTGCACTGTTAGGGTAGTAACAATTGCTTGCCAGAATTGCTTGATACTTTTGACAGATCGTGCTGATGGAGGGATGAGGTTTTGTCTGACTTCAATATAGGCGATGGTATCTCCTAACAACACTTGAGCATCGGGTTCCCATTGGTAGAATATTTTTGGTAGGGGTTTCCCTGCTTTCGCATGGAAGAGAACTCGGCGGTGGGAATTATTGATGTCGTGAAGTCGGTGATAATGGCTCCAAGGATGGGAAACATCTATCGGTATTCTAACCACACGCACTAAATGATTTTCTAAAGTGAAAAAGCCCCTAGTTTCACTGCTTAAAGCTGCGATCGCAAAACTTCTGGCAGATAACTGAGTAGCTTCAAAGGCCACAAAATTCCTTAATTTTTGACTCAGTAATTCATTGAGATTTTCTTGCGCTGACCGGATGACTAAGCGGATATTGGGATTAAGCGATCGCGCCGCAAATGCTGCTGCAATATTCACCCGTTCATCACTGGTGACAATCAAAATTGCCTGACAAATGCGAATCCCGGCTTGTTCTAATACCTTGGGTTGGCGACAGTCACCAATTACAAGTTTATCTACTAAGTCGGATATGTCATTAATTTCCCATTTTTGAATGTTTTCGATTTCAATAGCATTTACGTTTGCGCCAAATTCTTTCAGGACAGATACACAATACTGTCCTAAATTGCCTAGTCCACAAACTAAGAAATAGTTGACATTTCTTGTCGCATTTTGTTCCATAATTAACGTACTTGTATTTATATAACAATCCTAAATAAGTTTTAGTTCTTTAATGTTCAGCCGAATTACGGATAAACTAGCGGGCTAGATGAGAATAAAATAGCCCTGGGATCTCTACTGTGATGAAAGTAGTAATTGAGGCAATTTATAGTGTAGCGTTCGCCTTTGTATCCGGCTCAATGTCTGGTTCCTGAGATTGTGTTTCACATTCACCAGATTGCTGAATGAGTTGAGCAACTAATCCTGTCCATCCAGTTTGATGACTAGCACCAATTCCAGATCCGTTATCACCATGAAAATACTCATGGAATAAAATTAAATTTTGCCAGTGCGGGTCATTTTGAAACTTCTGTATTCCACCATAAACAGGACGTTGACCAGAGGCATTTTGTAAGAAAATTTTAGTTAACCTTTGAGATAATTCTGATGCAACTTCCCAAAGCGTCATCATTTTACCAGAACCTGTGGGACATTCCACTTTGAAATCATCACCCAGGTAATAATGAAATTTTTGCAGAGATTCAATTAATAAGAAATTCACCGGAAACCAAATAGGCCCTCGCCAGTTAGAATTACCACCAAACAAATCACTACTAGATTCAGCAGGTTCATAATCTACACGAAATTGCGAACCATTGACATCAAAAATATAGGGATGTTCGGCATGAAATCTTGAAAGTGCGCGAATACCATAGGGGCTGAAAAACTCACTTTCATCCAGCATTTTTTGGAGAATACTTCTTAATTTATCCCGTGAAACAATTGCTAATAATCTTCTAGCACCAATTCCTTTTGTTTCCATACAAGCTACATTTTGCCGTAAGTCAGGACGGTTTTGGATAAACCATTCCAATCGCTTTTTAAAACCAGGAAGCACTTTTAAAGTTTCTGGTTCAATGCTTTCAATCGCAAATAGGGGAATTAACCCCACTATTGACCGGACTTTTAAAGTAATTTGCTGTTCAGTTAAACGCAGCACATCGTAGTAAAATCCATCTGATTGATTCCATAAACTGGCTTCCATTTCACCAATTTTATTCATAGCATCGGCTATGTAAAGAAAATGCTCAAAAAATTTGGAGGCAATGTCTTCATAAACAGAATTGCTCTTAGCTAATTCTAGAGCGATCGCCAACATATTTAAACAATACATCCCCATCCAACTGGTACCATCAGATTGGTCAATATGTCCGCCGGTGGGAAGGGTTGTACTGCGGTCAAATACACCAATATTATCTAACCCTAAAAATCCCCCCTGAAAGACATTATTGCCCTTAGCATCCTTACGATTCACCCACCAAGTAAAGTTGAGCATAAGCTTCTGAAAAACCCGCTCTAAAAACTGTCGGTCTGTTCGCCCATACATCTTTTGTTCAATCTTATAAATGCGCCAAGTTGCCCAAGCATGAACAGGGGGATTAACATCACCAAATGCCCATTCATAGGCGGGAATTTGCCCATTGGGATGCATATACCATTCCCGTGTGAGAACATCCAATTGGTACTTAGCAAAATCCGGGTCAATCATTGCTAAAGGAATGGTATGGAATGCTAGATCCCAAGCAGCAAACCAGGGATATTCCCACTTATCGGGCATAGAGAGAATATCTTCATTATAAAGATGGAACCATTCTTGATTTCTACCATTTTGCCGTTCTGGTGGGGGTGTTGGTGTGTTGCGATCGCCTTTCAGCCAATCCTCTACAATATAATTATAAAATTGCTTGCTCCACAGCATTCCAGCAAATGCTTGACGCTGCACATTCCGCATATCTTCACTAAGAATATATGGGGTAATACGTTGATAAAATTCATCAGCTTCTTGTTGTCGCTGACTAAAAATTGCCTCGAATTCTTTGCCCAATGGCTCAACTAAATTGGGTGTATCACTGAGTCGCAATTTGATAGTTTGGGTTTCACCTGCGCCAACTGTTAATACATAATCGGCAGATGCTTTTGTCCCAATTTTATCAGGATTTACTGCTGATTTTTGACCATGTATAATATAGTCATTAATGCCATCTTTCACATAAGCGGAGGTATTGGGAGAACCAAATACTCGCTGATAATTTGTCTCGTTTTCTGTAAATAAAATCTCTGTTGCTTGCTGACAATACAGCCACTTCTTTCCTAAAGTTGGGTGAGATGCTTCAATGGTATTGAAGCTATTATCTGATTTGATCTCTATTAAAGTAGGTTTATCTGTATCTCCATTCCAAGACCAAGTATTACGAAACCAGAGGGTAGGTAACAGGTGCAATGTTTTTGCTTCTGTGCCTCGATTAACTACTTTGATTTGGATGAGAATATCTTCAGCTGAATGCTTGGCATATTCTACAAAAACATCAAAGTAGCGGTTCTGATCAAATACACCTGTATCTAGTAGTTCAAATTCTGGCTCTTGATGATTTCGGCGTTGATTTTCCGCAACTAATTGGGAGTAAGGAAAAGCTGTTTGAGGATATTTATACAGGGCTTTCATATATGAATGTGTGGGAGTGCTGTCTAAATAAAAGTAATATTCTTTGACATCTTCTCCATGATTGCCTTCATTACCAGTTAGACCAAAAATTCTTTCTTTGAGAATAGAATCTTCACCATTCCAAAGAGCGATCGCAAAACAAAGCCGCTGATGATTATCAGAAATCCCCAAAATCCCATCTTCACCCCAACGGTAGGCGCGAGAACGAGCCTGATCATGGGTAAAATAGTCCCAGGCTGTACCGTTAGGACTGTAGTCTTCCCGTACCGTTCCCCATTGGCGATCGCTTAAATATGGCCCCCATCTGCGCCAATGTGCTTGGTGATGAAAGGCTTCTTGTAATCTGATTTCTTCTTGGGTTAGAGTTGTCATAATTTCACCCTGTGCTTCTATATACTTTAGTTTAATTTAGAAGATAATTGGACGAAAAATTGAATATGCTACAACAAGTAGAAATTCGCAATGCGATCGCTATTAGTTTGGGTGCGATCGCAGGTGCTTTAAGTCGCTACTATCTGACATTATGGTTTGCCCAACGCTTCGGCAGCAGTTTTCCTTATGGTACTTTTTTTATTAATCTTAGCGGTTGTTTAGCAATGGGATTTTTCGCAACTCTAGCTGTAGGGAAGGTAGCAATTATTTCTCCAGAAATGCGGTTATTAGTAGCAACAGGGTTTTTAGGAGCATATACAACTTTCTCTACCTACGGTTTAGATACTATTTCTTTATTACGTAATAGCAATTTGTTAACAACAACTGTCTACTGGGCTGGTAGCGCCATCTTCGGAGTTATCAGCGTTCAATTAGGTGTGATTCTCGCCAGATTGTGGAGGTAGAGAAATCAGGGAGATTTTGATTTAAGCCTAAAATTTATTGTATGTATTCAGAGCCAGAAAGTCATTCTGCCAAACTTACCCAAAACGCTAACTTGGCAAGCAGAACATGAAGGCGATCGCACAACAGATTTGGTTATTTGCTATATTTAATCAAATGGCAGAGAGTGAGAGTATGCGAAGTATTAAAATACGTTCTTATGTAGGTGAAGACGGAATATTACATCTAGATATTCCTGTAGAAATGAAAGAAACTGAATTAGAAGTAACTATGACGCTGGAACCCATAAAAAAACAACCTGCTTCTTTAGAAGAGGAAGAATTAAGGCAATTAGAATGGCATGAATTTATTGATAAAACTTATGGCTGTTTAGCAGATGACCCAATCATCAGACATCCTCAAGGAGAATATGAACAACGAGAATCAATAGAATGATTTATCTGTTAGATACTAATGCTTGGATTATTTATATCAATGGTAAAAATATAAATTTACGGCGCAGATTAGAAAACCACTTGGATTTAGATGCCTTTATGATTTGCAAATCGCAGCGATCGCTTATGGTGAATAATCTGATTTTAGTAACTCATAATGTAGATGAGTTTAGCCGTGTGGAAGGGTTACAGGTTGAGGATTGGGAAGCAGAATTTGATGTCATTAATGGATAATTGGGAAAGTGCATAGTTTACCGCCACAGGCATCGCATCATCAGAGTAGTATCGCTATTGTATAAAGGAAACTAGCTACTCAATCAAAAGGAGAGGGGGAAATCGTACATAAATTTGCTGGGCAAAAGGTGTCTGAAATCCTGAAGTACAAGAAGGGTAGTATAAAACAGGCTCCACTCCCGGAAGAATCGCCCAGTTGGGATGAGTTTTGTGAAATGTTATGGGAAGAGATTGAAGCAGGAGCAGAAGTCAATCAACCGGGTTTTAAAGTTGTTCGCAAGTTATTAAGCGATAAGAGGTTTGACAAATGAAGAATCATGGATTTGGCAAACTAGTTACCTTTCTAAATCAATTGGAACAAGAGAGAATTAGTTACACCTTAGCTCATCATCGGGATGAAACGATTATGGTGAATGTAGCGGTGGCTGGGGAACGATGGGAAGTGGAATTTTTTGAGGATGGTTCGGTTGAAGTAGAACGATTTGTTAGTAGTGGAGAGATTAATGGAGAAGAGGTTTTTAGTGAATTATTTGCTATGTATTCAGAGCCAGAAAGTCATTCTGCCAAACTTACCCAAAACGCTAACTTGGCAAGCAGAACATGAAAGCGATCGCCCAACAGACTCGGTTAAAACCCGCTCAACTAAAATACTCATTAATTTTCCTCCACTACTGTTGATGATTTTGCTAACTGTTCCCTTACCCATTGCCGCAGATGACGAATTAAACTCGTTTCTCCCATCGTTAAACTTAACTCTAAAAACTTCATTAGCACAGTAGCATCAAACATAGGCAATACTAACGACACCTCACGGGGTTGATAGTCATCATTAACCAAACTGCAAATTGTCAAAATCTCAAGATCAAAACGCCACACCTCCGGCACACCCAGCGCCGCATAAATATTCATCCGATTCATCGAACTGCTGGTACTGTCAACTTCAATCGCCAAATCTGGGGGTGGATCAATTGTCAAATTGATCGTATCCTTACCGCGCACAGCTAACTCATTTTGAATGTAATAACATTCATCTGGCTCTAAACCCTTTCGTAAATCTTCTCGTGTCCAAGTTGTAGAACCTAAACTACGAATTTCAATTCCTAACTCTTCTGTAGTAACTTCAACAAAGCGACCAAGTAGTTTCTTAAAAGTTTCGTGGGGTGGTAGCGGCATCATAATCTCCAAAATTCCATCATCATAAGTCAGTCGCGTTCCTGGTTGTGACTCCAAATCTCGCACCAAATTCTGATAAGTATCCCAGTGAATGCCTCGAAGTATGGTTATATTTGTAGGTAATGATTTCGCCAAAGGCGTGTCGGAAGCGATCGCAGTAGTCATAGTTTTCTCCTTTAGCTATAAATATTCAGTTCTTTGAGATATTCCACTCATTTTAACTTGCACCTCAGAGAGATTAGCCTCTAGCCCTTCAAGCGCTCACTTTTTGATGGCATCTTTGAAGATTATTGGTATTTAATATCTTTAGACTTTAGCAATATTTTGACAATATCAGAAATTAAATCTTTGGGTATTTCATGTTCTGGTAAAGGAGCCATAATTTCTAAAGTACCCAGACTGTAGGCAATTCGTGTAGTTCTTTTTTCTCCCAATTCTTGTAAAATAGATTCAAATTCTTCCCAGCTAACATCTGGAATAGTCACCGTGCTACCAGGTGCTAACTGCATCTGGCTAACAGGTTTTAAAATGGGGATAGCAGCAGTCATAACCAAAATATAATTAATTATCTATCAGGTTGCGGTGGATATAGCGGTTCCCATTCAGATGCGGTACAACGTTATATCCCAAGTTGTAGGGGCACGGCATGCCGTGCCCCTACGGGTGTACCTCACGTAAACGAGAACTGCTATAATACAGCCCACCGTAACCTTTAGATTAATAGATTGAGTTTAACAAAAGCGGCTAAAAGCGATCGCTTTACATTTTAAACTTCTCAGTAATCCGCTTCATCGCCTCTTCAACATTCTCCCGACTGTTAAATGCCGAAATGCGGAAGTAACCTTCACCCGCAGCACCAAAGCCAGAACCAGGTGTCCCGACAACGTTAACAGTTTGCAGCAACTTATCAAAAAATTCCCAACTGGATAAACCATTAGGCGTTTTTACCCAAACATAAGGTGCATTCACGCCACCATACACTGCTAATCCGGCGGCTGTGAGTTTCTCGCGGATAATTTTGGCGTTTTCTAGATAGAAACTGACCAATCCCTTGATTTGTGTCTGTCCTTCTTCAGAGTAAACCGCTTCGGCTCCCCGTTGGACGATGTAGGACACGCCATTGAATTTGGTGGATTGACGGCGATTCCACAGTTTCCATAGTTCCACATCGGAACCATCGGCGGCTTTTCCTGTGAGTGTTTTTGGTACAACAGTTAACGCGCAACGGGTTCCCGTAAAACCTGCATTCTTGGAGAAAGAACGAAACTCGATCGCAACTTCCCTTGCACCTTCAATTTCATAAATTGAGTGGGGAATCGATGGATCGGTAATGTAAGCTTCGTAGGCTGCATCAAAGAAAATAATCGAGTTATTCGCTTTAGCATAGTCCACCCATGCCTTAAGATATTCCTTTGTAGCAGTTGCGCCAGTGGGGTTATTGGGGAAGCAGAGATAGATTAAATCGACTTTCTTTGAAGGAATCTCTGCGGTGAAATTGTTTTCAGCCGTGATCGGTAGATAGACTAAACCCTCAAATTCGCCTTTCTCGTTGGCATCCCCCGTATTTCCCACCATGACATTCGTATCTACATATACGGGATAAACGGGGTCAGTAACGGCAATTATGTTGTCATGACCAAAAATCTCCAGAATGTTGCCACTGTCGCACTTAGAACCATCGGAGATAAAGATTTCTGAGGCATCGATCGCCGCTCCCCGTGCTTGGAAATCGTGAATAGCAATTTGCTCCCGCAACCAAGCGTAACCTTGCTCTGGACCGTAGCCTTTGAAGGTATTGCGATCGCCCATTTCCTCCACAGCTTTAATCATCGCTGTGCGGCAAGCCTCCGGCAGAGGTTCGGTAACATCGCCAATGCCCAGTCGGATAATTTTAGCATCAGGATTCGCTTCTGCAAAGACATTCACCCGGCGAGCAATTTCTGGAAATAGATAACCCGCTTTCAGCTTCAGGTAGTTGTCGTTAATAGTTGCCATGTGTAAATTATGAAAAACGCCCTAAAATAGCTTACTGCTAATTTATAAGGGCGATAACTTTGTTGTGGGGAGTGGGGGAAGAACTCAGGGCTATTTCATTCTCATCTAGCCCGCCTCAGAATGAATTCTGAGTCTAATAGCGAAAGTCGTCTAAAGACGACTGAGACTCATGTTATAGTCCGTTTTAACGGACTTTAGCTATAAGATTGGGCGGTTTATGTCTAGAATGAAATAGCCCTGGGGAAGAACTATTGATTATTAACCCATACCCAATCTCTAATGCCCTATAATCAACTAGACATTTATCGGCTGTTTATTGGCTGATGTGTAAAAACCGTTGCTATCATCAATTCCGAAGGTTGTGAGTGATTCTTGACCTGTGATCAATCTTGCTCCCCGATTACGGGTGAAATAGTTCCAAGCCCACTTAATCATCACTACTAATTTGTTGTCAAATTCAATTAAGAAGTAAACGTGAATCAACAGCCAAAACAGCCATGCAAAGAAACCTTTAAGCTTAATAAATCCCAAATCTACCACGGCAGAGTTGTGTCCAATCATCGCTAAACTACCCTGATCAACATAAGAAAAGGGTGGCAAACTCTCACCTGCAAGGCGCTGTTGGACTAATTTTGCTACATATTCTCCTTGTTGCTTCGCCACAGGTGCAACACCGGCTAGTGGTTTACCATTTTGATGAGAAAAATTTGCTAAATCACCAATTACAAAAATATTGGGATATCCCTTAATACTCAAGTCAGATTCAACGATAATGCGTCCGGCGCGATCGCACTCGGCATCTGTGCGTTCTGCTAGCACTTTTCCCATTGCTGAAGCTTTCACACCTGCTGCCCATAATACCGTTTTTGAGGCAATTTCTTTGACTTCATCGCCTTGTTTGAGGGTAACAATATCATTCTCAATATTCGTTACCAGTGTTTTTGTCTGGACAATTACCCCCAACCGCGTCAGAGATGCTTCCGCTTCTTGTGATAATTCTGGTGCAAAAGGTGGCAGAATCCGATCTAGACCTTCTAATAACAAAATCTGGGCTTCTGATGTGTCGATGTTGCGGAAATCTTCTTTGAGAGTTTGGTTTGCTAGTTCGGCGATCGCACCCGCTAATTCTACACCAGTAGGGCCACCACCGATAATTACAAAAGTTAACCAAGCCCGGCGTTTTACTAGATCAGTTTCTTTTTCTGCGGCTTCAAACGCCGTAAAGATCCGGCGACGCATTTCTATGGCATCTTCTACAGTTTTCAAGCCCGGGGCGAATTCTTCCCAGTTGTCTTTACCAAAATAGGAATGCTTGGCACCTGTGGCCACAATTAACGTATCGTAAGGTATTGCTTCGTCACCCACCAGCACTTTTCGTGCTTCTGGATCAATATTATTCACCTCTCCTAACAGCACTTTCGTATTCTTGCTCTTGCTGAGTACAGAACGCAAGGGTGAGGAAATGTCAGCGGGAGACAGGGCACCTGTGGCAACTTGGTATAGGAGAGGTTGAAATAGATGAAAGTTGCGTTTATCGATCAAAGTAACGTTTACCGCCGCCTTCGCAAATGTTTTTGCAGCATAAAGTCCACCAAAGCCACCGCCAACAATAACTACTTGATGGGGTGGGTTATTGTCAAGTGAATTTACCATAAGAAATATTTGCCTGGGGTAGGAGTGCTGTAACTATTCTTTACAAAATTGTATCAAACTTATCATCATTTATTCTGTATTGCTGTTTACATCTGCAACCACGAAGGAACTGAGCATTGGGGACAGAAAAAGGAGGATAAGCAATGCCCAGTTCACTATGTATATTGATTTTTAGTTACTCAATTTGGGGTACAATCGAAAGTCTGCCAATTAATGACGATGCTTGCTGACAGGAGATGCTTTTATGGCCCGGATGTATTATGACGAAGATGCCAATTTAGACCTTTTGGCTGGAAAAACTATTGCCATCATCGGCTATGGTTCCCAAGGTCATGCCCACGCCCTGAATCTAAAAGATAGCGGTTTGAATGTGATTGTGGGACTATATCCGGGTAGTAAGTCAGCAGCAAAAGCTGAAGCATCTGGGTTAACTGTGAAAAATGTCGCCGATGCTGCCAATGCTGCTGACTTCATCATGATTTTGTTACCTGATGAAGTCCAAAAAACGATTTACAAAAACGAGATTGAACCAAATCTGCAAGAAGGAAATGTGTTAGCTTTTGCCCACGGATTTAATATTCACTTTGGGCAAGTTGTACCACCGACTAATGTAGATGTGGTGATGGTAGCACCAAAAGGTCCGGGGCATTTAGTGCGGCGGACTTTTGAACAGGGAGAAGGTGTACCAGCGCTGTTTGCAGTTTATCAGGATGCCAGTGGTCAGGCACGCGATCGCGCGATGGCTTATGCTAAAGGTATCGGTGGTAGCCGCGCCGGTATTCTCGAAACTACTTTCCGCGAAGAAACCGAAACAGATTTATTTGGCGAACAAGCGGTTTTGTGTGGTGGCTTAAGTGCTTTAATTAAAGCCGGATTTGAGACTTTGGTAGAAGCTGGTTATCAACCAGAATTGGCTTATTTTGAATGTCTCCATGAAGTCAAGCTGATTGTTGACTTGGTAGTAGAAGGCGGTTTAGCTAAAATGCGCGACAGCATTTCTAACACTGCTGAATACGGCGATTATACTCGTGGGCCACGGATTGTCACTGAACAAACTAAAGCTGAAATGCAGAAAATTCTCAGCGAAATTCAATCTGGACAATTTGCACGGGAATTTGTGCTGGAAAATCAAGCTGGTAAACCAGGATTTACCGCCATGCGTCGTAAAGAAGCTGAACACAAAATTGAGGAAGTTGGGAAAGATTTACGTGCTATGTTTAGCTGGTTAAAAAAGGCTTAAGCAAAAAGGAGAATTTACTTAAAAAACAAGGGCAATTTTCTCTGTTGATTGTAAATTCTTCGACAACGTTATGCACGTTTATCCGCTTGTTAAT
>JBBSCU010000116.1:0-15985 GCA_038249935.1 Chroococcales cyanobacterium | reverse complement strand
TTAGGAGTTAGGAGTTAGGAGTTAGGAGTTAGGAGTTAGGAGTTAGGAGTTAGGAGTTAGGAGTTAGGAGTTAGGAGTTAGGAGTTAGGAGTTAGGAGTTAGGAGTAGAGACGCGATTAATCGCGTCTGTTGGGAATTAGAAGTTAGGAGTCAAGTGATTAATGCCCAATGCCTAATACCCGTTGATGAATACGCTACCCTTGTACTATGGTTTAGAGTAGAGTTAGCAATTAAGCTAAATAAAACTGCCAATGGTGTTTAATCCTGACTTTTTGAATGACAACTCTGAGGAACACCCTAATCAACTTCTTTCCGACCACTCTGAGGAATACCCTAATCAGTTACTCAAATATCTACAGCATCAGTCTCCTGATGTTTTAGCTAGGATTGCTCAGTCCGCCAGCCCCGAAATTAAACAAATCATCTCGCAAAATGTCCAAGGGCTAGTGGGAATGCTCCCCGCAGAAAATTTTAACGTGCAAATTACAACAGATCGGGAGAACTTAGCTGGGCTTCTAGCGTCGGCCATGATGACGGGATATTTTCTGCGCCAGATGGAACAAAGAATGCAGTTAGAGCATTTGTCAAATGGTCAATAATCAATAGTCAGTAGTTAAACATTCTGGGACTATTGATTATTGACTACTTCCTTTCAGGATAAACACCTGATTGTACTTTAAAGGTTTGAATTTTACCGCTGCGGTTGACTTCAATCACTAAAATGTCCCCAACTTTGCTGGACTCTACCAGCTTCTGAACTTGGGCTGAGATTTTGACTGGTTTACCGTTAACTTTTTGAATCACATCTCCAGGAAGCAATCCTCCACGCTTGGCTGGGGAATCGTCTGTAACTCCTTTAATCACAATCCCAACTTCCTGCTGAATATTAAGCTGATTCTCTTGATTAATCTGCTGTTTTCTGACGGGAGAAAGGTCTGCCATTTCAATACCCAAGAAGGGATGTTCCACACGCCCTTTGGTAAAAAGTTCATTGGCGATGCGGGCGGCGGTTTCAATGGGGATAGCGAAACCGAGTCCTTGAGCATCAGCGCGGATGGCAGTGTTAACACCAATCACTTCGCCTTGGGCGTTTAATAAGGGGCCACCGGAATTACCAGGATTAATTGCGGCATCAGTTTGGATAAAGCTGACTCGCTTATCAGGGACACCAACCTGAGTGCTGGTGCGATCGGTAGCGCTGATGATGCCAATAGTGACAGTATTATCTAAACCTAGAGGATTGCCAATAGCGATCGCCCATTGTCCTGGTATCAAGTTTTGCGAATTGCCCAGTTTCACAATGGGTAAACGATTCGCTTTTATTTTCACTACTGCCACATCTGTCACAGAATCAACTCCCACCACCTTACCTTCAAAAGTCCGACCATCTTTGAGGGTGACTTGTACTGTATCTGTGTCAGCTACCACATGAGCATTAGTGAGTAATTCTCCATCTTCGCTCAAAATAAATCCCGATCCTGTACCGCGCTCAATACGTTCTTGAGGAATCGGTTGCTCATCTTCTCCAAAGAACCGCCGTAAGAGGGGATTTTTCAAAGCATCAGAGATGGGATTGGCGACTTTACGGGTGGCATTAATTCGCACCACAGCCGGTCCAACTTTCTGCACTGCCGTTGCAATAAAATTCACATTATCGCCCCCACTAGCCCCAATCGCTCCGTTAGGAGAATTAGGCACTACAGATTCTGGAGGCGAAGCCATTGTTACATTTTTTAACTGTTGGAACGAGAGATTTCGTGGCAGCAGATAGCGACTGCCAAACAAACCTGCACCACCGCCGATCACCAGTAAAAACACATAAATCGTCAGTTGTTTTAAGGATAACTTCATAATCTTTTTGCTCAAGGACAGCAATGCAGTTGCTAATTTCTAAGTGTAGTCAAGCAAACGGCAAGTGGACAGATCAATTTACTAAAAATGGGCATTGGGCATTGGGCAACTAATCAATATTCTTCTTCTCCTGCTCCCTGCCCCCTGCCTCCCCTCATTTCCCCACTCTCTAGTCTTCCCATCTAAAATCTAAAGTTAATGCGCTCTTGACGTGTATACATGACTTTACCCTCTCGTCAACTGTTTCTCTGTAGCTTAGTTAGCGCCTTAGTCCTAGTAAGCATACTGCCCAACTCCAACAACGCCAACGCTGCTGTCGGTGGTTGCCCAACTTCAGCTCTATCTCGCTTCCAACGCCATAAAGTAATTCGTGGCGAAACTTTGGAGAGCATAGCGCAGCGCTACAATCTCATTCCTACAACTATTATCGGCATGAATCCAGCTTTGCAGAACGGTACAGTTGCCACTGTCGGGAGTGTACTTCAAATTCCTCCCTACAATGGGATTGTAGTCGAAGTGCCTCGCGGTCAAACTTGGCGACAAGTGGCGGCAAAATACAAAGTTCGTGCTGATAGCCTTTTTGAAGTAAATGGCTGCCAACAAGACCCCAGAGTTGTGTTTGTTCCAGGGGTAAATTGGTCGCCCAATGGTGTTTTTAGTAAGTCGCCTACACCTACTGATGCAGGTACTCAAAAGCGTGCATCTTTATCTGGATATCCCTTGGCACAAGTGGTAACTGTGGCATTACTTTACGGCTGGCAAATTAATCCTGCTACAGGTGAAGTTTTCTTTCATAGCGGCGTTGATTTATTAGCAGCAGTGGGTACAGATGTGCTAGCGATCGCGCCTGGAATTGTAGCCCTTGCCAACGACCAAGGTACTTATGGCAAGTTAGTCATTATTAACCACAGTGGCGGATTGCAAAGCCGTTACGCCCAACTTGAGAGCATTAAAGTTACTGTCGGTCAGCAAGTGAAAAAAGGAGATTTACTGGGAACGGTAGGCATCACTGGAAAACCAACTTCCAGTCAACCCCATCTGCATTTTGAAGTGCGTTCTACCTCATCTTTGGGTTGGGTAGCGCAAGATCCAAAGGGTTATTTGAAAAAATGAGGCTTGTTTTGAAACGCAGAGGGACGCGGAGGGAAACGCAAAGGAACGCGGAGGAAATCTCTATGTTCCTTTTCGATGCTTTGCGTTAAAAAAATGCTATGGGTTCGCTAGATTTTACGATGTGCATTCCTGCTTCTGCAAACCTTGTAAATGCCGCATCTGCCTGTTCTGTGTAGTCCACAACACCGGGAACAACAACGGGGGAAGTGCAATCTTCTAATAGATAGATTTTTTGAGCAAGGGCAGCATCTACCTGTTTAATTTCTGTTAATAAATCGTCAATTGTCCAGGCAACGCAGTGACTTTTAGCTTGACCACCGATAATAACAGCATCAAATTCTAAAAGTTGTTTAATCAAATCGGTATTCTTGTGAGCAAGGGGACGTTGCTCAAAATCTTCCAATACTTCTGGACGTAATATAGAATAATTTTCTGTTAGTGGATTCTCGCCTTTTATTTCAAATTGCGTCTGACTTTGACGAGCAATACAGTGGAAAAATATCGCTTCTTCTACCGATGAAACCAAAGCGTGACCAATACCACCCAACATGGAATGATAAGGCCAAATTGTGAGGGGATATTTACCATCTTGACTAAGTTGCTTAACATAATGGTAAGCGTGTTTTTCTAATAATTCATAATCGCCATTAGTAACACTATTAGCAACTGCTGGGTTAACTTTCCAAATACCTTGTTCGATATCTCCAGGAGTGATGCTAGTCGCTGCCGGGGTGGGATGTTCTCCCGCAGCATTCACCCAAAAGATGGGATGGAAAATTTGCGTCGCTTTATGAGTGTCCAGGGTGGGTACAATTTTTGTAATTACTCCCAAGTTGCGATAGATAAAATCACACAACCTGACGTTATCATCCACCGCAGCAATACCAGATTTTCCACCTACAAATAATTCAAATCCAGGAATGCAGAAGGTATTTTGGACATCAATTAATAGTAGACAAATTCGAGTTTTATCTAAAGATATAGGTCTGATATCGTGTTGTTTTGCCCAAGCTTCAGCTTCGGCGGCACGTTCTTGGTAAGGTACCCGCCAGACTTCTGCTACCTTATTGGGGTTAAAGTGGGGGGGAATGGATAATTGGGTTGTTTTTTGGGTATTCATCTAAAATCTGTACTTATTTTCTAATTATTAGGCTTGCCTTAGTTAAAAATAATGGTGAATTTGTTGTAATACTTGCTCAATTTGAGAACGTAACTCAGGATTTTTCTTGACTAGACGCTTAAAAGCACGAACAAAAGTCGGACTCCAAACCAAATTTTTCACTCGTCTAACTCCGCCATCAAGTCTGCAACTGAACCACGCCGGACATTACCCTGAGCGTAATCACTCTCTGCTTGCGCGACTTCTTTTAATAAGTCATCCCGTCGCTGTTGTTTGAGGCGCTTTTGGATAATATCTACAAGAATAGCCTGAGCTTCTGGATCTAATGCTTCTACTGCTTCTATGGCTTTCTGGAATGTAGATGTTTTTTCTAGCATAGGAATTAAAGCATTTGGTGATAAGTCTAATTTAGCTGGTGTTAGGTGCGATCGCTCCTCATCCTCTTTCCTTAATAGTATGTTTGTATTATGAAAGTATGTTTTCTCCCATAAATACGGAGATATAGTCAAAGCGGATGATCTCTGTAAATCTAGGAGCAACGCAACTTAGTGGGTTAAAGCGATCGCACTCAAGCTACTCACTTAAAAGGATTTTTAAGCAGCATATCTTTACAAAAGAGCAAAACTCCTCAATTGCCTTTTGTTTCTTTCCGTCCCTCATTCTCCATTTTTTTCTATATTAATTGCCAAAAAAAGCCCCAACTGTGGCAATCTGAGAGACAGGGATTTATTAAATCTGATATTTTAGCTACAGCAAATTTACCTAATCAGGTTATGCAAACTCTGCCCATACTAGAAACTTCAAATACTACATCCAGTCAAGTCACCTTTGATACAACTATCAAGCGGCGTAAAACCCGTCCTGTAAAGGTGGGAAATGTCACCATTGGCGGCAGCTACCCCGTTGTAGTGCAGTCAATGATTAACGAAGACACCCTTGATATTGATGGTTCCGTGGCTGGCATTCGTCGTCTGCACGAAATTGGCTGCGAAATTGTCCGCGTCACAGTGCCGAGTATGGCTCATGCTAAAGCTTTAGCAGAAATTAAACAAAAATTAATAAAAACTTACCAAGACGTGCCAATTGTGGCTGATGTCCATCACAATGGGCTGAAAATCGCTGTGGAAGTCGCCAAGCACATAGAAAAAGTGCGGATTAATCCGGGCTTATATGTGTTTGAAAAGCCAAACGTCAATCGAACTGAGTACACTAAAGCCGAATTTGACGAAATTGGTGAAAAAATCAGCGAAACTCTAGAACCTCTAGTAGTTTCCTTGCGAGATCAAGGTAAATCGATGCGAATTGGCGTAAATCACGGTTCTCTCGCTGAAAGGATGCTATTTACCTACGGTGACACCCCCGAAGGAATGGTGGAATCTGCTATAGAATTCATTCGCATTTGTGAATCTTTAGACTTCCACAATCTGGTTATTTCCATGAAAGCCTCACGAGTACCGGTGATGCTAGCCGCCTATCGTCTCATGGCCAAGCGCATGGATGATCTGGGTATGGATTACCCCCTACATTTGGGCGTTACGGAAGCCGGTGATGGCGAATATGGGCGAATTAAATCCACGGCTGGTATTGCTACGTTACTCGCTGATGGCATTGGCGACACAATTCGCGTTTCACTTACAGAAGCACCAGAAAAAGAAATCCCCGTCTGCTACAGCATTCTCCAAGCTTTGGGATTGCGGAAAACGATGGTGGAATACGTCGCCTGTCCTTCTTGTGGACGCACTTTGTTTAATCTTGAGGAAGTGCTACACAAAGTTCGGGAAGCGACTAAACACCTAACTGGGCTTGACATAGCAGTTATGGGTTGTATTGTCAACGGTCCAGGAGAAATGGCGGATGCTGACTACGGTTATGTTGGCAAAACACCAGGTTACATTTCTTTATATCGTGGTCGAGAAGAAATTAAAAAAGTCCCAGAAGATCAAGGTGTAGAGGAATTAATTAACCTCATTAAAGCAGATGAACGCTGGGTAGAGCCTTGAAAGGGCTAGGGGAGTAGGGAGTAGGGGAAGCAGGGGAAGATGAGAAAGACAAGGAGAAAATAACCACTCCCCACTCCCCACTCCCCACTCCGCCACATTGTCAAGTATTTTATTGAAATTAAGAATAGATGCTCGGTCTGTACAGTCTTAGCCTGTGTTAGATTGAGCATACTGACTATATATTTTCCCTCTGACGCAACTGTCATTATGGTGATTACAAAAAATAGGCTTGTTTTGGTTGCTACGGTAGTGACACTCTCCACGATCGCTGTTACTAGCCTTGGCATTCACTCGCGAGGCCAGGCTTTATTCAAAGCAAGTCCCAAAGAATTGGTAGATGAAGTTTGGCAAATTGTTCAGCGCCAATATGTAGACGGTACTTTTAATCAGGTAGATTGGCAGGCTGTTCGTAAGGAGTACCTGAACAAATCCTACAGTAATCCCCAGGAAGCGTATAAGTCCATTCGGGAAATGCTGAAAAAGCTAGAAGATCCATACACCCGGTTTATGGACCCAGAGGAATTCAAGAATATGCAAGTGGACACCTCTGGAGAATTGACAGGGATTGGGATCACGATCAGTCAGGATGAAAAAACGAAGCAGTTAGTTGTAATTGCACCAATCGAAGATACACCAGCCTTTAAAGCTGGTATTTTGGCTAAAGATGTCATCCTCAAAATCGACGGCAAAAATACCAAGGGGATGGATACCAATCAGGCAGTATCCCTGATTCGAGGTGAAGCAGGAACGCAAGTGAGCCTGATAATTCAGCGCAACGGTCAGACTAAGCAGTTTGACATCAAACGGGCGCGGATTGAAATCCATCCAGTTAAGTATTCCCAAAAGAAAACTCCAGCAGGTAATCTTGGCTACATTCGGCTGAATCAATTCAGCGCCAATGCTGGTAAAGAAATGCAAACTGCCATCAAAGATTTAGAAACCAAGCAGGTATCTGGATATATTCTTGATCTGCGTGGTAATCCAGGCGGACTGCTCTTCTCCAGTATAGAAATCGCCCGGATGTGGTTAAATAAAGGCACCATTGTTTCCACCATTGACCGCCAGGGTGAGCGAGAGCGAGAAGTGGCAAACGGACGCGCTCTAACAACTAAACCGTTGGTGATACTAGTAGATAAAGGTTCAGCCAGTGCCAGCGAAATCCTTTCAGGAGCGTTGCAGGACAACAAACGCGCAACTTTGGTAGGTAGTCAAACCTTTGGTAAGGGGCTGGTGCAATCGGTGCGTCCTCTAGAAGATGGCTCAGGATTAGCGGTGACAATTGCTAAATACCATACGCCCAATGATACAGATATTAATAAGCATGGTATTGCTCCAGATGTGAAAGTGGAGTTGACTGATGCCCAGCGACAGAACTTGTGGCTCAAGGAACGTGACAAACTCGCTACTTTAGCAGATCCTCAATTTGCTAAAGCTGTGGAAGTGATAGGTAAACAAATTGCTGCTAAACGCACAGCCACAGTAGAAAAATAAAGAGTTTGAAATAAAGTTAGCAGCAGAGACGCGATTAATCGCGTCTGTACAAGAGTTAGGAATAAAAACCATCATTGTCAACTCCTAACTCTTAATTTAAACTGGTTGGCACTTCCCAGTCCTAATAAGTCCGACACGACGAGCGATCGCTTCTCCTTGTGAATTAAAAGGCCCCCACTGTTCTATAATCTCGGAATTATCGTCTCCAACTTGGTCGCTGGGAACAATTTCACAATTTCCAGCCGAACTCTTGACAATATACCAAGTTTGTGTTTCGTTCATACTTAAAATAAAAGTTTGTTTTTTACAATAAAAATTTTACGGCATACAGAAAATATTTTCGCGCTGACAAAGCAGATTGCTAGGATCAGCATTAAGAATCTTGTCTTGCCAAGCTTATGCTTTCACCGTTTCCAGGGATGAACCCCTACCTAGAAAACCCTGAACTGTGGCCGGAAGTTCACAGTCGATTAATTATTGCGATCGCAGATGCAATTGCTCCTCAACTACGACCGAAATATCGAGTGGCGGTTGAGAAACGAGTATATCAAATGATAGATGAAAATTCTATTTTAGTTGGGATTCCTGATGTGGTTGTGGGACGTTCTTTAACAAAGACAGAAAAACAACCGTCTAATATTGCACTAGCTGCATCACCTACAAAACCGATAACTGTCAATGTTCCCATTCTAGAGGAAGTACGGGAAGGATACTTAGAAGTGCGGGAAGTCGGAACAGGAGAAGTTGTAACAGCAATTGAGGTTCTTTCACCGAAAAATAAGCGTTCTGGAGAAGGAAGAAAAGCATACGAAAGCAAGCGTCAGCAAGTATTAAGTAGCTTGACTCATTTGGTAGAACTAGACTTGCTGCGAAGTGGCGAACCTATGCCCATTTTGGGTAATCAAATCAAGTCAGATTATCGTATTTTGGTAAGTCGCAGCGAATCTCGCCCCAAAGCAGAGTTATATCCCTTTGGACTGCAAGAGCAGATTCCAGCTTTTTTGTTACCCTTACGTGGGGGGGATACAGAACTATTAGTAGACTTACAAGCATTGCTGCACGGCATATATAATCGCGCCGGATTTGATTTGGCTATAAACTACACTCAGGAACCAGTTCCATCTCTTACGGAAACTGATATTACTTGGGCGAATGTATTATTGCAACAGCAAGGGTTGCGTTAAATACAGATACAGATAATTAACAGTTCAATATACAAATTTTAGGGCTTCGAGCCTCCTGCTTCTGGTTGAATTATAATAGGCACTACACCTTTTTCAGAACCGATAATTACAATTTTAGAATTATTAGATTCAGCTAGCTTTTCTGTGGCTTCAATCGCTCGTAATTGCAGCACTTGATTGGTAAGTCCACCAGAGATAATTTTTTGGGAATCAGCTACACCTCGCGCTTCAATACGCTTTCGTTCTGCCTCTTGACGCTCTTTTTCTAAAACAAATTTCATCTGCTGATTTTCTTGCTCTATCTTGAGTTTGTTTTGAATTGCAGCTTGTAGTGTATCAGGCATTTTGACATTTCGCAAAAGGGCTTCCTCAACAATGAAACCTAAAGCGGGTATCTCTTGGGAGAGTTGCTGGTCAATTTTTTGGGCAATTTCTTGGCGTTTGGTAGAGTAAATAGCATTGGCTGGGTAGTTTGCCGTGATGGCGCGGACGGTAGAGCGGAATCTGGAAATTACCAGTTGCGTCTCATCAGTTCCAATTGTTTTATATACTGTAGCTGCCTTCTGCGGATCGAGCTTGTACTGAAGACTGACATCAAGATTTAGGCTCAAACCTTCTTGGGATGTCGCATCTACATTTTCCTTCAGATCCTTAAGGCGAGTGGAAAAATTCAGCACCTTGCTAAAGGGGTTAACCAAGTGGACACCTGAATTAAGAGTAGTTTCGGAAACCTCACCAAAAAAGTTGACGACACCGACATTACCAGGTGGGACAATCACCAAAAGCCTAGAAATAGAATTCAGTACTGCAATACTGCCAATCAATATCGTAATTGTGCGTATTGCTAAACGTGACCTTTCGCTAGATATCCTACCTGTATTGAGATAAACGAGAATTGCAATCAAGCTAGTTAAGAGAGAAACTATAAAGCCCATAAGTTTTTTCTGTGTGGTTAAGACGGATATACTTAATTACATAATTCCCGGATGCTTTTATGAAACTAGCCTAGTGGTCTGTCAAATTCATTTTGACGGTTAAGGAGACGCGATAAATCGCCGTCTCTACAGGGAATCTATCCGTCAATTATTTCTTGACAGACTACTAGAACTGGCATAAAATCCAAAGTTAATTTTCAATGTTATTAGAATCGCCATTCAACGGATACGCACAAATCCAACTTCATTCATCAGTTTTTGTCCCTGAGTTGTCAATAGCATATTGGCATATGCCTCGCCCGCTTGTTGTTCTAAACTGCCGCTACTATTCTGCTTAACTATGACAAACATCTGGCGGGTAATTGGATATTGACCTGTTTTAAAAGCATCGATGTTTAACTGGTTCCGCTGATTTGGACATTGCTCCGGTTTGATTAAAGGTTCTTTGTAAGGAGCTACAAAACTGTTTCTTTGTTTAGCGATTGGCAGTGCCTTAATCCTACATTGGGGGACGACTTCTGGAGCCGAAGCGTAGTAAATTCCACTGCGATCGCTTGCTAACTTTCTCAGCCCATCTGTTGTATCGTAGACGTATATTATCTTACTTCCGATTTTTTCTCCATTGAGAATGTTGTTAACTAAGAACTCAACAGTGCCGCCATCATCAAGGCGACGGGAGTAAGCAGTAATTTTCAGGTTAGGCCCACCAACTTGATTCCAGTTAGTTATTTTACCAGTGTAAATATCTTTAATTTGTCCTATGGTTAGCCCTGGAATTTGCAAACTGGGGTGAACAGCGATCGCTAATCCTTCCAAAGCCACTGGAATTTGTTTCAGACTCAATCCCCGTTGTTGAGCTTGTTGATACTCTCTATCTGCGATCGGGCGGGAGGATTGAGAAAAGGTTAGTTGTCCTTCCAACAACATCCGAATTCCCGTACCGGAACCCGGTGTAGCATTAATTGCATCGGTATAGCGTAATTCAAACTGCGGATGGGCTTTTTTAATTTCAGGATCTACATATTGCCGAATTGATGCCCAAGATGTGCTTCCACCATAGAACCATGTTCCTTCAGGAGTAGTTACGGAACTCAAATCGGAGTTGACTTTTTTCCCAGCCAAATATACACCACCACTGACAACCACACCAATCAAACCAATTAATAACCACGGCTTGATGTTTTTCTTTGATTGAGGAGTTGAATCCTTTAGCTTGATTGAAGGCGGCTTTGGCGGGGAACTTTCGCGCAATCCTTGCCAAGTCAACGGTTCAACATTGGCTTCAATACAAATTGTTGGCAACCAAATTGCACCTGGGTAATCAGACTTAAAATGTTCTAGGCGTTTGCGTGCTTTTTTAACAGAACTAAATAGTGACTTATTATTATGAGTAAATTCTTGGAAAAAGTACCTTAAAAAATCTACTGCTATGGGGTCTGGCACTGGTTCCCGCATCACAATAACTTGAGGCAAATGTAGTTGTGCAAGTTGGTTAGCTAATCCCAAACCATCACAAGAATTAAAAATTGCTAACTGTAATCCTTTATCAATAGCTTCCTTCAAAGCTTCCTTAAATTCCTCAATACTCAAGCTCTCTTGGTCGTTAAGTTCAATCCAACCTATCTGCCCATCTTCTTGACTTCCACTGTGCCCCGTAAAAACGAAAATATCGTAGCCTTGATCATCCCAAAGCGCTTCACATAAATCTTTGCGGCTAGGTTTAATTAGACAGCGTACTTCTACCCCATCTGTTTCTAAATCTTGAATTACCTTTAAGTCATCTTTTGTATTAATGCCGTCACTTCTGCCAACAGTAACTAAAATTCTGGTTTTTGTACTTTTAGGAACTAGCTTATTTATCTTTTGATTGGAGCTTTTAGGCGCACTGAGAGCAACTTCAGCGTTGGGATAGTGTTCTTCAAATAAATTCCATTCTTGCCAAGGCAGGCGGCGCAAGTCGATATCTTTGGCATCAATTATGACGCGAATCTCTTCATTTAACTGATGCAATTGTTGGGCGATCGCAATTAATCTATCCCGGATTGGTCGCCACCTGCTATCGTAAGTATTCAGCCATTGATTTAGCTCGTCTTTCACTGCGAGAGTGTGTTCGGCGTGGGAATAAATTGTTACACTTTTAGGTGTAAGACGGAACGTAGCACAAGAACGCACAGCCTCGATTTGGCGATAGGCTGACTGCCATTCATTAAAAGATGATTCTAAATTTGGTGGTAACGGAGGCAAAAATCCTTCTGTTTCTTCATCCAAGTTCTTCGCCGTTAAAATTACCAGAAATCCATCTGGTGAACTGCGTCTGAGTTTCAACTTGACGATCGCCATTGCTGTCTCCTCTTGTTTGCATTAAACAACAAACTCTTCGATCAGACTTGTTTCACCTAACACTATCTTGACACTGAATTTTTCCTCATGTTGGCAGCTAAACTCTAGCTGCATCCAATCATCTGCGCTTCTTGCTTGTACTTCCATGCTAGTATTTCCTGTTTCATCAAAGACAATCAGTTGTAAATTTGCTGGTAGATGAATAGCATTATCACCTGGATAAACCCGTAGGCGAATGTCGAAAACTTCACTATTGGTTGCAGTTAACTGTACTAACAAAAGTACTTGCCTTCCCAAATCAATCACCTTCGCCCGACTGATAGAGTTAGTTGAGGAGCGAGTTATGGTGCTAATCCTTCTGAAATTGCTAGCAAGCACTAACTCTGGGGGTTGCCAATCTGACTCGAAGATTCCCGTAACCCATTGACGCAGATTAACTAATAGCGTTCGCCTATGTATAATTTCGATAAGACCATCAAGGGATTGTAGTTGTGCTATTTGAAGTATTTGTGGTGATTCAGTCATGGCGATCGCTGGGGCAAATCCCAACAATTCTATATAATCTAATTGCTGACTAAACTGAACTCCTACATAACCAATCCGGTCTGGTGTCATGCTTGGAGGCAAGACTATAGCAACCTCACCCGGTAACACTGGCCGACATTCAAGTTTACCAACACCCGGCAACACTAAATCAGCAACATCAAAAATCGCCCTTAAACCGCGATGCCAACTATCGCCTTGATTCAAAGCCGTCTCAACGTTTAGCCATTTGAGGTAGCTGTGAACGGCGTAAACAGCCAAAGTGTTCAGATAAACTTGTTTTCCCTTTTGGGGGCTATCTTGCTGTGCGGCAAATTCCTCAGCCCAATGGTGGGCATTTTTGGGGAGAGGGACGCTTAAAATATCTGGTTGTGCTGGTTGTGTGGTAGTCATTGCTCATATCCGAAATTCGTTCCAATTTCTCTTAACAACGGAAGACAATTTTTCTTCCAGTGAGAGTAAAGAGTTTGATTGCTTATATTTAACTCTCTAGCAAGATCAGCGATTTTATGAGGTGGCTGTTCCAGAAGTAAGCGCATTGCCAATAACTGACAATGGCATTCTGGATTTTTTCGAGGATGACTAGCTGTTAATTTACCCTCTTCGTCTTGCTCAATATATTGCCTGATGCGATCGCCAAGGCACTGGCGCTCAACTTCCTGAATTTTGGCAATCTTGATATCCAGCAAATCTAAAGTAATACTTGGTGACTGACGGTCTGGCAAGATATTTAGCAGGGTTGTTTCGTCACCCTCATAATTACGGATGGGTCTGTCTAAACTAATGGTATATTTACTATCTGGAGTATATAAATCTTTAATGCGCCACTTGAGATAGCCATTAATCCAGATTACTAGGCTTTGTTGGAAAGAAGGCGATCGCGCTTCAAACTCACAAACTTTCCGGCTCGCCCATTCCCAAGTTTGATTCAAGGATTCTAAATAATCTTGGTGTCCAGACTGATAAATGCCAGGAAGTTGTTGAATCACCATGAGCAGTCTATTTAAAGCTTTCTGCCTCTCTGGACTAGGGTCTCGGTAGCAGCATACCTCGGTAATAAGTTTTTTCAGTTGTTCATCCACAAAGGTTTTGCTCCCAAGCTGCTATGGGGCTATTAATTATTTATCTGAAAGACAATAAAGCTTTTGCAGCTTGAGTTTAACTGATTTTTCATTCATTTATTACGTCTGGATGTTACAAATATTCAAAAACTTTTATTAAGCATCGCACTAAAGAACTGGTCAACAGATTTTAGTTCTCTGGTATGTGCGATCGCACTCTATCAAACCTAATCGCGTAAAGTTAAGCTAAAATCCTCAAGCCTCTTAGCTCAAGGATTTGCGTTTATTTTCGCTCTTTGATTTCATAAAAATAGAAATACTTGATGTGAATACAATTAGAGTGGGAACCATAAAGAAGCTGTATTTGATCAAAACCATTCTTAGTGAGATAGGTGTGCTGTATGAAAAAAGTTATGTATTGGGTAATGGGTGAAAAAGCCGGACGAACTATAGTTGGTACTTGGAATTGGCTATGGGGAATGCCGGTGGAATCTGGTGGTAAAGTGGCTGTTGCGATCGCTGAAGAATCGCTGCAATCAATGCAAGAATCAGTACAAAAACTGGCTGTTGCCGTTGCTATGCAAGAAGGTTCTTATAAAACAGCCAAGAACAAATATGAGACAAAAACCAAAGAATTACAAACCTTAGAGCAGCAAGCAAATATTGCCCAGAAAAATGGTAATGAAGACGCGGCACGCATGGCGATGACTAAGGCAATTCAGACAGAGCAGATTTTGCCCAAGCTGGAGGAAATGGTCAAGCAAGCTGAAACATCTGTAAATGCTTCCAAAGATAAGCTGAACCGAGAGCGCATGAAGCTAGAAGCCTACAAAGCTGATATGCAAAATATGAAAGATATGTCAGAAGTGAACGAAGCACTAGCTATGATTGCCAAAGTCAATAATGAATTTGATATTGGTTCGGCTAAAAGTGACTTTGAAAAAGCTAAAAATGCAGTTGAGCGTCGGAACTTTAAGACAGGCGCTTTAGCTGAAATGTCTGAAAACCCAACAGAAAAACTCCAGGCTGACATGGAACGCATGACCATAGACGATGAAGTTTCTCGTCGCTTGCAGATGTTAGATGCGCCAACTATTAAGGAACTACCAGAGTAAACATTTATGAGTCAGAAAAGCGGCCCGCCTCCAATTGTTTTTATCTTGATATTTCTAGCTTTGCTGGGTGGTGGCTACTGGTTCTTTTTCAAGCGCCAGCCAGCATCCACAGTACCAGCTAATGTTACCTCTCCAGGCAGCACAACCTCTGCTAATAATTCGGCTTTCACTCTTCCAAATTCAGTACCAAGCGGTACCACTGTCAAAATAGACGGTTCTACCAGCATGGTGACAATTAACCAAAATCTTAAAAGAGCTTTTGAGAGGCAGTTTCCGGGTACAAGTGTTGTCACTAGTGCCAATGGTTCTCAAAATGGTATCGCGGATCTGGTAGCGGGTAGAGCGGATATTGCGGCGGTATCTCGACCTTTGACTGCACAAGAGCAGAGTCAGGGATTGCTAGCCGTTCCTGTAACTACGGATGCGATCGCTCTTGTCATTAGCAAAGCAAATTCTTTCAATAAGGGATTAACCAGCGCCCAAGCAGCAGATATTTTTCAGGGCAAAATTAACAACTGGTCGGCTGTCGGTGGTAATAGTGGAACTATCAGAGTAATTAATCGACCAGCAATTAGTGGAACGCATCAAGCATTTCAAGAAACAGTGCTGAAGGGAGCTAATTTTGGCGCAACACCAAACATTACAACCCTGCAACGGGATGCCACAACTCCCCTACTCCAAGCTTTGGGAACTGATGGTATAGGCTACGCTACCTTTGCTCAGGTTGCCAATCAACAAACAGTGCGAGCCATTGCGATCGATGGGTTGACTCCAGATGCAAGTGGTTATCCCTACCAACGGCAGTTGCTTTATGTCTATAAAAACCCTGCTAGTCCTGGAGTTCAAGCATTTTTAGGTTATGCAACTTCGCCTCAAGGACAACAAGCTATGATCCTGGACAATTGATTCATCTGTAGCAATCCTAAATCATTCGTGAGAGACAAGATACCCGACTTCTCAAAGAAGTTGGGTATCTATGCAGGGCGATCGCATCTTACTTTACTAATAAAAACTTTACTAATAAAAACTAAAAAAGACTTCAAAATTATCTAGATACAGCACTTCCCGAAGTTATGAGGTACAGTAATTGCTCGAATTATTGTTTATCTGTGTTAATAGTCTGTCAAGTTTAAATTGATGGGTAAGAAAGTTCGTAGTAAGGACTTCAGTCCTTATTTTCTAAGCACTAAAGTGCTTACTACAAACTTTTCATTACTAGCTTGACAGACTAC
>JBBSCU010000115.1:0-15999 GCA_038249935.1 Chroococcales cyanobacterium | reverse complement strand
TTGCTCCATTAACGGACTAATCAGACGACAGGGGCCACACCAAGTAGCAGTAAAGTCAACAACAACGACTTTCTCTTCACTTTCAGTTAAAACAGCATCAAATTCACTTTCTTGAACGTAAGCGACTATGTGAGTCTCAGTAGACATTTTTTAATTCCTTAGATCAAACTAAAAATTTCAGTAACAAGCTAACTATACAAACTATACTGCCTTCTGCTTGTCAGATTTACCTGTAACCGACATTCGGAAACCCCCGCCCTGACTTTTGCTTAGTAGCCTAGATTTAATAACCTATGTACATAGGGTGCGATCGCATTCTACATAACCGACCTAATTCAAAAATTTCACACTTTCAAGGCGTGGAAGCTTTACTTTAATAGTCATTCTTTTAATCAAATATTTCTATTTTCTCATTTTTTGTATTTATTTATCTTTACATAGTTTAGTATTTACTTATTATTTGTTTACTATTTTGTCAGTAATAATACTTGGCTATAAAAATTTTTATTCTTTAATACGCCAGACATATACGTTAATACTAAAACACTTTATATTGGACTTTGGACGTGATATTCAATGAAGATGCTTGGCCATCCGTACTGGCCATACTCGGATGATTAAAATGGCATTGAGTATCTGATTCAATGCCTCAAAGACCCCAAAAAACAGAAACTAGACTACTCAGGCAAAAGAAACGCCATAACCGTCAGCACTACGAGTAATCAAGATTAAATCACCAGATATTTAAAAAACGAGAGAAGTGTGGAATAATACATAGGTGGTAAATTTAATTGCACTCTATTAATAAGAAATGTAAAGCTATGATTGCTCAACATTACAATTCAATTCATGTTGAAAACAACTTGCTTAAACAAATCAAAATTAAACAAAATCAGCTAAAAATTGCCCAAGAATCTAATATGCTCTATGTAGCAGAAGGATTACAAAATCAATTGTTAAAGTTACAGTGTCAATTATCGGAGCCGCAAGACCTCGAATTTCAAGCGTTGATGAGTTTGCTAGACGATTAAAATTTGTAAAGTTGTGTTACAAAGCTGATTGAAAACACAAAAACTCTGTTGCGAGTAAACAGAGGTAAGATGTTATGGTTTTTGCTGGGTAGGCGGTTTTTTTATAAGTAGTGCTGAATCAATCTTAAGAATAGGTTGAGTTGAGGACAGTTGCCTTTGCCTGAGAATTTGAATTTCTCTCTCAATGGAATCTTTTCCTTGCCTAAAAAAATCTTGAGAACTGTGTGGAACCAAGTCACGGGATAAATGTTGAGCTTGTACTGGAGTCAGACGAGGAAATGCTTGTTCAGCATTGGCAGAAGTCTGCACAGCCAGAAAAAAAGCTGTTGAAACCACTAAGGATTTTACTTTTATACATCGGGTGAATGTCAGGTTTAACATGATTGATAAATCTGTTGCGTGAATACTGCTTCAAACCAGCTTGTGTTGGTCTGATTATAATTATTGTATTTTGCGTTTCATAGTTACATCTTTGTATATTGTAGAACTGTCCTCAATAGAGGCGATGCCTTCTCTACGAGACGCTACGCCTACGCTAAGAGGATGTTTGAAAAGTCGTAAAGTATACTAGAAACCCCTCTCCAAACCTCTCCCCCACAGGGAGAGAGGCTTTGAAACCCCCATTCCCGCACTTCGTGCCGCTACGCGAACGTAGGGAAGGGGGCTATTTGATGTTACCAAAAATACTTTTCAAACATCCTCTAAGACAATAAAGATGTTTGCACAACGGAGGTCTAATATTAATTTGATAGACTATCTTAAATTTGAAATTATAAAAGTTGGTAGCTCAGGGCTGATAACTAACTATGAGTGAAGCCTTATTCTGTATCGAAAATCTGCGAGTTGCCTATCCTCAACGGAGTGGAGAAGAATCAAGCTGGGCGGTTGATGATGTATCTTTCACCTTGCAACCAGGTGAACGAATGGGATTGGTGGGAGAGTCGGGTTGTGGTAAGTCAACCATAGGACGGGCAGTAATGCGTTTACTACCCGCCTCTAGTCGGGTTGAGGGACGGGTGACATTTCAAGGACAGTCGCTGTTTGACTTGATGCCTAACCAATTGCGGAAATTTCGAGGAGAAGCGATCGCCTTAATTTTTCAAGATCCGATGACACGCCTCGATCCGCTGATGACAATTGGTAAGCATTGTATCGAAACCCTTCAAGCGCACTCACCAGAATTATCAACGCGCCAAGCCAAAGAAAAAGCACTTGCTACCTTGGAAAAGGTGAATATTCCCGCTAGTCGCTGGAATCAGTATCCCCATGAGTTTAGCGGCGGAATGCGGCAACGGGTTGCGATCGCCCTAGCTTTACTCCTCAACCCCAAGTTAATTGTTGCCGATGAACCCACCACCAGTTTAGATGTCACTGTTTCCGCGCAGATATTGCAAGAATTAACTCGCCTGTGTGGTCAAGAAAACATGGGATTGCTGCTGATTTCTCACGATTTAGCAATGGTGGGTGAGTATTGCGATCGCATTGGCGTTATGTATAACGGCAAAATGGTAGAAATGGGTTCTACACAAACTGTACTTAGACACCCTCAACATGAATACACGCGATCGCTCTTAAAAGCAGCTTTACACATCCAAGCAGTAGATGAAATAGGAAGTGGGGAAGCAGGGGAGCAGGGGAGCGGGGGAGAAGAATTCATAACCAATGCCCCATGCCCTATGCCCCATGCCCCATCCCCAATTTTGAGTGTCACTGAACTGAAGCAATACTACACCATAGAACCTAACTTTATCGAACGACTGTTTAACAGACAAGCGCAGACAATTAAAGCAGTCGATGGTATCAACCTGAATCTTTATCCAGGAGAAATTCTCGGTTTAGTTGGGGAATCAGGTTGCGGTAAAAGTACGCTATCACGAACAATCTTGCAACTAATTCGTCCCACTAGTGGCAAAGTTGAGTTTTTAGGACAGGATTTAACTAAGCTGTCGCGTCAAGAAATTCGTTCTTCACGGCGGCAAATCCAAATGATCTTTCAAGATCCCCATGCTTGTCTCAATCCAGCGATGACGGTGGGACAAAGTATAGCTGATCCTTTATTTATCCACAATCTTGCTGATCCCATTCAGGCAAAAGAACAGGTTTTGTGGATGCTAGAGAAAGTCGGGTTAACACCGCCAGAAGTGTATTATGAGCGTTATCCATCAGATTTGTCTGGAGGACAACAGCAACGAGTTGCGATCGCTCGCGCTTTGATTACTCACCCTAAACTTCTCATTTGCGATGAACCCGTAAGTATGTTAGATGCTAGTGTACAGTCGCAAGTGCTAGATTTGATGTTGCAGTTAAAGGAAGAGTTTGAGTTAACTTATTTGTTTATCACTCATGACCTTTGGTTAGCGAGGTTTTTGTGCGATCGGATTGCCGTGATGAATAGCGGTAAAATTGTCGAACTCGGTATTACAAAAAAGATTTTTGCCAATCCTCAGCACCCCTATACCAAAACCTTACTAGCTGCTGCTCCCTTATTAGCACGCGCTTAACTAAATAAAGTGAGGAATTATGAGTTTAAAATTCCTAAATCCTCACTTCTAACTTATAATTATTAACTCTTAATTCTCTTTCCTTTCCTCAATTAATAAGTCTTACTGTTAAAGGATTCAATATTGTATCCTCTGATGCAGAACTTAAAAATAATAACTTTGCTAAAATACAGATGCTAGCTGATCTAAAAAATTTAAATTATCTCAACTAGAATTGCTATTATTAACGCTGGATTATTTTTGAATATTTTCTGAAGACTTACTCCAAGACGGCAGCAATGATTATTCGCCATGCGACTGAAACTGACTTGCCTGCAATAGTGGCAATTTACAATGCTGCCATTCCTAGCCGCATGGCAACCGCTGATTTAGAACTAGTGTCTGTGGAAAGTCGCCTTGCTTGGTTTAAGGCGCGATCGCCTTCACAATGCCCGCTTTGGGTAATCGAAATAGAGGGAGTAATTGCTGGATGGCTTAGTTTTCAAGCTTTTTATGGACGACCTGCTTATAATAAGACTGCCGAAATTAGTATTTATATAGCCCCTGCCTTTCAGAGATGTGGTTTGGGACAGCAACTTCTAGCACAAGCAATTGACGAAGGTACTAGTTTGGGTTTAAAAACTTTAATATGTCTCATTTTTGCCCACAATCAACCTAGTTTAAAGTTATTTGAAAAATTTGGTTTTCAACACTGGGGACATCTGCCTAAAATTGCAGAACTTGACGACGTTGAACGAGACTTAGTTATTATGGGACTAAGAATTAGTGAACCTGTTGTTTAATTGCAAGTTCTTAAAATTAGCAAACTGAGTCTAGATTTTATGTCTTAAACTTAGTACAATCAAATCTTGTGAGAATCCTGAAAATGTAGTTAAGAGTTAATAATGAGTTGTGAATTAATATTCATGGAGTGCTACGCAGGAAAAATGAATCAAGTGTTTATAAATCTTTTATCCAATGCTACTGATGAGCTAAATAGGGACTAATAACAAGGACTTAAGCTAATGGTTGAAGAAAATGGATCGATTCGTACTCTATCGGTTGATATTGGCGGTAGCGGTGTTAAAGCTATAGTTTTGAATATTACGGGGAATGCTATAACGGAAAGGACACGTTTAGATACACCCCAACCTGCTAGACCAGATGTTGTAATTAATGCAATTATTGTGTTAGCAGCCGCTCAAGGTGAATTTCATCGCGCTTCAGTCGGTTTTCCCGGTGTAGTGCGGTGTGGAGTTACAGAAACAGCAGTAAACTTACATCCAGATTGGATCGGATTTGATTTGGAAACAGCGTTATTAAAGCACTTAAATAAGCCTGTGCGGGTAATTAATGATGCAGATATGCAGGGGTTGGGAGCGATCGCAGCTAAAGGTGTAGAATTAGTCATTACTCTGGGTACAGGGTTTGGTTCGGCTTTGTTTATGGATGGTAAACTGGTGCCGAATATGGAAATGGGACATCATCCTTTTCGCAAAGGAGAGACTTTTGAGCAACAACTGAGGCGTGCAGAATTAGAAAAAATTGGCGACAAAAGATGGAACAGGCGTTTAGAAAAGGCGATCGCATCCTTGCAACATCTATTCAATTATGATTATCTTTACATTGGCGGTGGTGAAGCCGTAAGAGTAAATTTCCAACTTCCTTTAAATGTGAAACTCATCCCCAATATCACTGGTTTATTAGGTGGCATTTCTTTGTGGCAAGATGAGAAAAGGTAAAAAGTTTTTCAGTACCGCAATCACCAACGCCAGAAATTTATGTCTTGGGGCAAAATCAACTCTCTATTTATAAGGGCAAAACTACAGTGAAAGTAGAACCAACTCCCACCTCAGAGACTAGGTTAATTTGACCTTGTAGTAGTTTCACCAAACGGGAGACGATCGCTAACCCCAATCCAGTACTCTCAGGAAGATAGGGACGATCGCTAGAACTTACGCGAAAGTATGGTTCAAATATCTGGGTTTGGTTTTCAGGTGCAATGCCAATTCCAGTATCAGAAACTGCGATCGCCCATCTCTGATTCTCCAATACCTGACACATTATAATAATAGTCCCCGACTCTGTATAGCGAATCGCATTACTAATAAGATTTGTGACAATCTGTTGGAATTTAAAAGAATCTGTAACTAATTTTTCGGGAGCGGATTCACCTTGGGCGCTGGACTTTGCGTAGCGTGTCGCAGACAAGCGATCGCAATCTACTACAATTTTTAAATTTTTCCCAGCAGCTAAAGGTTCCAACATTTCACATACATGATTAATTAATTCATGTACGTCGGTGGGTGCTAGTTGGACTTTTATCTGTCCTATGTCATACCGCGAAAGTTCTAATACATCATTAATCAGGTGCAGTAATTGTTTACCATTGCGTAGCACGCGCTCAATGTGTTCTAAATTGGTAGAAGTGTCCTTCACCTGAGTCTTTTGTCGTTGTTGGCGTAAAAACAGATCGGAGTAACCAATAATAGAAGTTAAAGGTTGTTTCAATTCATGGGCTAGTTGGGAAAGATACTCTTGACTTGCACTAACTAACCGCGTGAGTTCTTCATTATGGAACGTTAGTGATAACTGCAACTGCTGTAATTCTCGCAAGCGTTCGTCAACATAACTCTTAAAACACCGAGCGATCGCTTCGTCTATAATAGCGTCAATCAAACGCATAGAACGAATTATCTCTACAGGTGTTCCATCTAATAAATCTACTTGTATGGCATCAAATATTACTGTTCGTAGTAAATGATATTCTCTAGCAATTTCTGCTGGAGCAAAACCTTGTTCGGCTCGAATAGATCCATGCTCAAAACTTGCAATAACTATCGACTGAAGATCGTTATCCTGATATTTTGAAAGCACTGTCACCATTGCTTTCAAAACATCAGGAATGTGATCCTTTATCGCTGTATAAGATAGATCATCAGCACTTTCAATCTGTTTATCCTTGCGAACTGCTGCAATCCATATATCAAGGATAGTGTCCGTTTTTTCAGCCAGTACTTTACTAAAATCCATTTTGTTAAATTCAACTAAAAGATAGATGAGTAAACTTCCATATCTAACTAGTTTAGCGAGTGCCGTAGCTTATAATCAAAATCAGTGGTTTTATTCAACCACCAAAAGAAATAGATTTTATATTCTTTGGGTTACTGAACTAGCTAAATGTAGATAGTGAGTGCAAGGTATAATATATCTTAGTTTATGAAATAAAACCCTAGCAGGTAACAGCTTTAATGCTTGCCTAGATTACATTGTTTAGCTATCTGTGCAAGGAGTTCATTCACTCTCTAACAATAACACAAGTTTTATTTATCACAAAAATATCAGGATAAGCACTTAATCCTGGTATTGAAATAAACAACATTTATTCTATGAAAGATAGCTTTTACTGAGCATCAATGTTATATTATCCATAATTTAATATCTATAAGAGTAAGTCAGCCTAATCCAGCGCATTACAGTCCGTAACTCTGGAGCGGAGGAACCAAATTGTGGGGCGTATCTAATAGAAAGTGAGGAGTTGAGAGTGAGGAGTTAAAAGTTACTAATATTTAACTCATAACTCATAACTCATAACTTCTAACTCATAACTTTCTTGAGAAGGGCATCTCTCAGCCCTAGCCCGTCAGCTAACTTCGTAGGCATTGAGAGGAGACTGAAGGGACGGCATTTTTATAATGTTTCGATCTCATCGGTGTCCAAGGCTGGTACTGCTCAGACTTTTTGTACCTGTACTAAAATCTGTTGAGGTTGTAAATGATCTTTCAATTAAATTTAGCAGCGATCGCAGCGATCGCAGGGCAAGCTGCTTGGAAAAAGACAAAACCTGTGATCTTTAGAGATGTCTTCATTCTACCTGTATTGGGCTTATTGGGAATAATTGTCCTGTGGTGGATTATTGCACTTGCTAACCATGAATTGATGCCCACCCCACCAGAAGCGCTAATTGCTAATCTAGACCACATCTTAAATCCCTTCTACCAAAGAGGCCCCGGCAACTTAGGAATTGGTTGGTTATTGATAGCAAGTCTGCGCCGGGTATTATTGGGCTTTTTATTGGGTGCGGTAGTAGCAATTCCTCTGGGGTTTCTAATTGGTATGTCCAGATCGGCAATGTTAGCGCTCAATCCGATCATTCAAATTTTTAAACCCGTATCGCCCCTAGCTTGGCTACCCATCGCCTTAGCAATTTTCAATTTAGCAGAGCCTTCCGCCATTTTTGTAATCTTTATTACTTCCTTATGGCCGACAATTATTAATACCGCTTTAGGAGTTTCTAGCGTTCCTAAAGATTATTTAGATGTAGCGCGAGTGCTAGAAATGCCACGTTGGCGGCGAATTACAAAAATCATTTGGCCTGCAAGTTTGCCGTATATTTTTACAGGTTTGCGAATTAGTTTAGGCATAGCTTGGCTAGTAATCGTTGCCGTAGAAATGCTCACAGGCGGTATTGGCATCGGCTTTTTTGTCTGGGATGAATGGAGTCGTTTAAACCTGAGTTCAGTCTTTTTAGCTGTGTTCATAATTGGGTTAACTGGATTAATCCTAGATTACGCCGTCGGCAAAATCCAAGAATTAGTAACTCACCGCCCTACAGTTTCTAACTAATTAAGCTTTTTCGCATCAAGACACCAAAACGCTCATTAACTCTGCGCCTCTGCGTGAGCAATAAATCCCCAATGGAGCCACAAAAATGGGTGATATAAACTATACTCGACGAGACTTTATCAAAGGAATAGGAGCCACCACAACCGGAATAGCGCTGTCCTCCTGTGCAATTTCAGGAGATAGATCCGCCCAAGGATTAACCGAAGAAGCCTTAGCTGTACAACCAGTAATTAGATCCCAAGACCTAGAAAAATCCGATCTTACCATTGGTTACGTTCCCGTTAATGATTGTGCGCCATTTGCGATCGCCTGGAAAAAAGGCTTCTTCCGCAAATATGGTTTAAACGTCACCCTCAACCGTGAAGCCAGTTGGGCCACCTCCCGCGACGGTTTAATTTTTGGTCGCTTGGATGCTTCACCCGTAGTATCCGGTGCCGTCACCAACGCCAGAATTGGTGCAGAAGGCGCACGCCACGCCCCCTTGTGTGCAGCGATGACCATTCACCGCCACGGTAACGCCATGACCATGAACAAAGCCATGTGGGATTTTGGGCTGCGTCCGTGGTATGAGTATCAAGAAAAATATGGCGATGGCGCGCTAGAAGCCTTTGGGCGCGATTTTCGAGGCTACTTTGACAAGCAACCGCCAGAAAGCAGAGTCTGGGCAGTTGTTCTCAGTTCCTCCATTTACGAATACTTTGTCCGCTACGTATCCGCCGCCGCAGGTGTTGATCCGCTTAAAGAGTTTCGGATCATCATCGTTCCGCCCCCCCAAATGGTAACAAATGTGCGGATTGGGGCAATGCAAGCTTACATGGTTGCAGAACCGTGGAACACACGAGCAATAACAGGTAATGAAAACATCGGCTTTACCTTCGCACAAGGTAAAGAAGTCTGGCAGGGACATCCAGATCGACTGTTAGGGGTGATGGAATCTTTTATCGACAAAAATCCTAAAACCTATCGTTCCTTGGTGAAGGCGATGATTGAAGCTTGCCAATATTGCAGCAAAGTAGAAAATCGCCAAGAAGTAGCCGAACTGATAACAGACCGTTCCTTTACAGGCGCTAGACCCAAAAATAAAGATGCCCCAATTGCGAAGTTTACAAGTCCGGGAATTCTCGGCAACTATAACTATGGCGGCTTTGACGGCAAAGACCGTACCATCCAAGCCGATGACACCACGATTTTCTTCGATATTCCTGACAACCTTCCCAAGCAGCCAGGAGAACACTCGACATTTTTATGGAGATCAAGAAGTCTCTGGTTGATGACACAAGCAGCACGATGGGGACAAATTAAGGAAGTCCCTAAAAATGCCGAGAAAATAGCAGAACAAGGTTGGAGAACAGATTTATATCGGGAGATAGCATCTGAAATGGGCATCGAGTGTCCCAAAGATGATTACAAGGTCGAACCACCAGAAGTATTTATAGATAACAAAGGCTTCGACCCTAGCGATCCTGTAGGCTATCTGAATAGTTTTGCGATCAGGGCTAACGCTCCCACTAAATTTTTCATGTCTTAAATCCCAAGTTCAAATATTGACTAATGACTAAATTAGGAAGGAGCATTTGAGGATGAATTATACTTCATTACCTATGAATACCGAAAGCGAAGTTCTGCCCCGCAATGGATTTTTAGAAGTTGAAAATTTAGTCAAGTCTTATCCAACACCTGATAAAGATGATTTTGTTGTCTTAGATGGGGTTAATCTGACGATTGGTGAAAACGAATATATTTCTGTAATTGGTCACTCTGGCTGTGGTAAATCAACATTACTGAACATTATTGCTGGGTTAGAAAAAGCAACTTCAGGTTCAGTACGGCTAGATGGAAAAGAAATTCGTCAGCCAGGAGCCGAAAGGATGATGGTATTTCAGAACTATTCGCTGTTACCTTGGTTAACCGTGCGAGAAAATATCCGGTTAGCTGTGGATGAAGTGTTAAAAAATGCTAATCGGGCTGAAAAAATTAGCATTGTAAATCAACACTTGGCAATGGTAAACTTGACGGCGGCGGCTGAGAAATATCCCGATGAAATCTCTGGAGGCATGAAACAACGAGTAGGTATTGCCAGAGCCTTAGCAATTCGTCCCAAAATGTTGCTGATGGATGAACCTTTTGGGGCGCTAGATGCACTAACTCGTGGAAAATTGCAGCGGCAGGTATTGGATATTTGGGAAAATAATCGGCAAGCAGTGATGATGATTACCCACGATGTCGATGAAGCAATTTATATGTCCGATCGCATCGTCTTGATGACCAATGGCCCATCTGCTAGTATAGGAGAAATATTAAAAGTTCCTTTTGAGCATCCACGCGATCGCGCCGCCATGCGAAACTCAAAAGAGTATTTTGAACTCCGCAACCACGCCCTAAATTTCCTTGATCGATATTTTGCCCAAGACGAGTAAATTAGATTATGATTTTTTTAGTGGGTAGCCTAATTCAAATCTATGAAAGCTGGATTTGGAACGGAGGAACCAATATTTGGGGCTAATCTTGCAGAGAGCGGCAATTTCAGAGTAAAAACTGAAGAGTGACTAATACTTAACTCAGCACTCACTACTCAGCACTCCTAAGAGAGACACCTTCCAGTCTTAGCCCGTCAGCTAACTCCGTAGGCAATGGAAGGAACCCCCAAAAGTTTGGCTGTAATACAGTTATTATTGGGGTTTCCTTGACTTATTTCAGATTTGAGATTTTGCTTATCGTCACTCAATCTAAAATCCAAAATCTAAAATCCAAAATTTGTCCCCCCCCCTGCTTCTCATTGCAAATTCATTTCACTGGGAGAAGTAAAGCTGTGCAAATAAAGCCAATGTTAGCACGTCTGCAAAGTGCCACAGGTCGAAATGACTTAATTGAACAAATGGTACTGCTGCCAGAACCAAAAAAACCTTTTTCTGAAAAACCTCAAACAGCAAAAGCAGTTAATTTAATTGTTGCCTATGACGCATCTCCTAACAGTCATACTGCACTAGATATTGCTTTTTGGATTGCCCATCAAACACGTTTAGCTACTAATGCAGAAGTCACAGTTCAAGCTGTTTATGTGGTAGAAGATAATCAAAGTAGTCAGTATCCAAATATCTTGAGCTTTCCAGAACAACAGCCTTCATTGGAGTGTCAAGTCAGTAAAGTATCAAAGTCTATCACACTGGTATTAACTCAACCCAAATTGCAGACAGTGGTAACTCCCCTACAGCAAGCAGATATAATTCTCTGGCAAGCCCGAAGTCTAGCTGAAGAATGGCAGGGTTCTTTTAAATCTCATTTGCGGTTTGGCTGCATTTCAACAGAACTTAACAAAGTTGTTGAATTAGAAGCCGCCGATATTTTGTTTTTAGGATGTACATCTGTTAATCATCCAATGATTGAGGCACTAGGTTCTAATTTTCCGTGTGCTGTTTTGGGCATTCCCAATTCTATTGAGGAATAATCGCTATTCAGAATTTCAGTAATTTTTATCAAAAATTAATCTAAGTCATCTAGTTTTAGGTGGCTTTTTTCGTTACTAAGTAAATAATTAAACTTCGAGAGGTAGGATATAGAACAATACGGTTCAGTTAAGCCCGAAATCTTTGGTAGAGACGCGAAATTTCGCGTCTCTACAGGTTTAAAATCACTACCAAAAAACCTTAACTGAACTACATCCATCAATTCAAATACTGCATCTTTGGCCTTCCCCAAACTATCGTAGATAGCTTGGCGGAATTTTTCTAGTTGTGTCAGGATCATCACGTCAATGATTTATCGATTCCTTTCATTGACTTTACGGCAGTTAGCGGTAACACTGACTGCTTTTCTCTAGCCTTTTAGTCCAAAGTCCAGTTAAACTTGACAGACTATTAACACAGATAAACAATAATTCGATCAATTAGTGTACCTCATAACTTCGGGAAGTGCTGTATATTTAGAATTTACTTACAATCCCCTTAATGAGAAGTTAATTTACTCAGAAATATTAGTCGAACTTTCAACTTGAGAATTAGCCAATGTTGGCGCAGAGAAAATACGCGAATGGGCAACAACTGGTAGAACTTGGCGAGCATGGGCAACTAATTCCACTGCTTTCACATCTAGTTGGTACTGGTAAGTAGTTTCTCTCCTTTGAGCATCCGCGCCGCAGCTTCGAGGAGAGCTTCTTCGAGATAAGGTTTGGTAAAGTAGCCACTAGCACCGAGTTGAGCGGCAATTTGTCTGTGCTTGTCTGCACCCCGCGAGGTGAGCATTGCGATCGGTAGGTGGTTGAGGTTTGGGTCTTTCTGAATGCGAGAGAGTAACTCCAGACCATCGCAGCGGGGCATTTCGATGTCGCAAAATACGATATCGCAAGGCAGACCGGAGCGGAGTTTATCCCAAGCTTCCTGACCGTCACGCGCCTGTTCTACGCGATAACCTGCCTTGTTAAATGTTAGGGAAAGCAATTCTCTGACCGTAATTGAGTCATCGACAATCAGCACTGTCGGGTCAATCTTCGCAGGAGAGATATCTGGGGGAGTAGCTTTCTGTTGCCAAGAATCGCCACCAATTTGTGTAGAAATTCGTCCCTGGAAGATGTCAATTATTTCCAGCACGTCGGCAATAGGCATAATGCGACCATCACCCAGGACTGTGGCACCAGCTACACCAATGGGTTTAGGCGCTGGCCCTTCAAATTGCTTAATGACAATTTCTTGTTCGCTCAATACCAGGTCAATCTGTAGGGCAATCATGGTATTTGCCGATCGCACCACAACCACAGAAACCATATCATCATCTCTGGTACCGCCATAAACGTTACCGCGACTGATCTGGCGATTGAAAGTTAAAAGTTCCCTTAGAGGTCGGAATGGTAATATCGTATCTCGCCAGGAAATAAATGATTGCCCATTGGCATCGTGTTGGATATTTTTGACTGGTATATCTAGCGTGTCTTCTACACCATCCATCGGGAAGGCAATCCTGGCTCGATCAGAGACGCAGCACAGAGCTTTACAAATACTCAGAGTCAGTGGCAAACGAATGGTGAAGGTGGTTCCCTTGCCAACAGCAGAATCAGTGTTAACTGTCCCACGAATTTCGCTAATTTCAGAGCGCACTACGTCCATACCCACACCACGACCAGAAATTTCATCTGCTTGGTCTTTGATCGTGAAACCAGACTGGAACAGCAGATCGTAGACTTCCAGGCGAGACATGGTTTTTGCCTCCGCTAGTGTAATCATGCCAATCTTCACCGCTTTAGCCTTAACCTTTACTGAATCAATACCTGCACCGTCATCGCCTACGGAAATGATAGTTTGGTTGCCTTGGTGGAAGGCGCGGATGGTGATGATACCCACGGGTGGTTTACCAGCAGCTTGCCTTTCTTCTGGCGTTTCAATACCGTGAGCGATCGCATTATTCAACATATGCGTCAGCGGATCGGTGAGATGATCCAAAATCATCTTGTCAATTAAGGTATCACCACCTTCGATCACCAACTCTACTTGTTTACCACACTTAATAGCGTTGTCGCGCACTCCTCGCCGCCAGCGATCAATAGTTTGAGCAAAAGGCACCATTCTAGCTCTTGTTAGTCCCTCTTGGAGCTGGGTGGTTACTTGGCGAAACTGCCTTGCAACTCGCTCGGTTTCTTCAGTCACAAAGTCAATGTCACTTGCTGATTCCCTGATGCGGACAATGCGCTCAATCATCTGCTGGGACAGTGTATGGAACGGAGTAAAGCGATCCATTTCTAACTCGCTAAAGCCTCTGTCGGCATTGAAATCAGGCAATTGAAAACCGGAGTCTTTCTTTTTGCGTCCAGCTAATAAAGAAGCTTCCAATAGCGATCGCTCATACAACTCCTGCATCCTCGCCCCGACATCTGAGAGTTGTTGCACTTGAATCAGCAAGTTATCTAGTGACTGGCGCAGCCGTTCATTATCCTGCTCTAAGGTATTACGATTTACCACCAACTCCCCAACTAAATTGCTCATATCGTCCAGCTGCTTAACTGGAACCTTCATCGTTTCTTCAAATCTTGCAGCCCGACGAGTAGAGGGGCGGGGAAGTTTACTAGTGTTTAATTTTACTAGTGGTGCATGGGATATTGTTTGATCTGCTTCTGCCAGCAACTTCTCCAAGTCACCAAATTCATCTTCTATGGCTGGTGATGGAATCGCATTTTTAGCCAAGGCTGGTTGAGTGTTGAAGGGCTGACGAGTGCTAGATATACTAGCCGCCTCGTCGTTATCTGCACCTAGTAATTCTTCTAAGGCAGCAAAATCTACTTCTGGTATTGAGGCAGCTTTGGGAATTGGTACTACTTCTTCTCCTAGTAATGCTGCCAAATCTGCAAATTCATCTTCTGGAGTAGCTACTTCAATAGTTTCTCTGGTTGCTAATTCTTCAGTCTGGGCAATAATAGGATTTTCTTCCTCTGAGACTGTTACAGATTCAGATGTCTCTCCTAAATCCCATAAATCGATTGCTACATCTTCCTGAATAACCGTTTGTGTGAATTCATTAATGGCTTGGGAGTCAATTGTTGCCGCATTTTCTGCTAATTCTTCCTGGTTTGCTGCTTCTAGCAGAGTAGTTTCTGTAAATAATAAATCATTCACAAAATCCAGTTCTGTACTTTCAACAACTGTGTTGTCTGTGAAATCAAAGGCAGTTTCTAAGTTATTATTCTCTTCAATATCTAAAAGTTCTGCATTTGTCTGGGGTAATACTGAAGTTTCCTGAGAACTGATATCTAGAGTATTTTCTGTAGCCGATAGCTCATCCGTGCTGTCCAGTTGAATATAAGTCGAGTCATTTATGGCTACATCTTCAAACAGCAGTTGCGAATCCTCATCGGTGTTTTCATCGAAAGAGCCGAAGGGATCAACAGCAAATATCTCTGGGGGCTGATTGGTAAATTCTGGAACAAAATCTAAAGCTTCTGGTTGTTGCGATCGCCTGTGAATTTCCTCCTCTGGCTGCGGCGCGAACAACGACGTTTCAGGTGTGGAAGGCTGTACATCATCGTTGATTGCTGAGGAAATAATTGAGTTACTCGGTGCCAACTCCTCAAATAAATCATCTTCAGAATCTGATGAGAATATCAAATCTAGGTGTTCTTGAGGCTGGAAATTGAGATCAAAATCTTCTTCTATATCAAAACTGGCTATAGGAGAGAGTATGGGCTGCTGACTGTCGCCAAAAATGTCATCACCAGCCGCAGTAAACAAACTTTCTTCTAATGCCCTTTCCACATTCTGCTCAACTAAAGAATCGAATTCGCCCAGTTGTTCCTCTAAGGTTTCCTGGTTCCAGAAGTTGCTCAGATCATCTTCTGATTGCGAAAACTCAGGTGCTATTGCCGGAGATGTAGCAAATAAATCACCGATTTCTGACTCGGTTGTAGGCAATAGTGTCTGTTCTTCCATATCAGCAAATAGACTGTCCAAAGATAAGCCTGTTTGCTGGGGTAATTCGATGTAGTCACTAGGGATAATTTCTTCTACCCAATTTTTATTTTCAGTTACTAAGAATAAGTTATCAAAACTATTTTGTTGATTGGGAGATAGTTCCACATTAGCGATCGCCTCAGTTTCTGGTTGAGTTACTTCGCCTGTAGGCAATAGTTCATTTATTTGTTGATTTTGCGGTTCTGAATTTTCCTTTTCTAGGAAGTTGTCGCCAAATAACAGAGATAAATCTTCTGTTGTGGCTGTGGTTGCTGCGTCCAAATCGTTGCTTGTGTCGTCATCAAATGAGAGTAAATCAGATAAATCACTATCAGCATCCTCAGTATCACTGCTGCTGAAATCAATTCCAAAGTTATCAGTGGCAACAATATCTAAGGTTTCTTCTTGATGCCAGGTTTCATCTAATTCGGGAGT
>JBBSCU010000114.1:0-16025 GCA_038249935.1 Chroococcales cyanobacterium | reverse complement strand
GGGGCACAAGATTCTAGTTCCCCCTTTTTTAAGGGGAGCCAGCGCGGTCTTGGGGGTTTCCCCCATGAGTGACTGGCGTGGGTTAGGGGGGATCGAAAAGCTAGGCGGTACATGGAAAAATTTTCACTCTTCTTATCAGAGCAAGCTTTCACGTTAAGTTGACACCTATGAGCAATGCTAAACCCCTACAGCGCGGATCTATTTACCATCAAAGTAATACTGTATTTTTTGTTAATGTCTAAATCCTAAGCATAGATATTTTTCAGAAACACGCCAGAATCAAAGAGAAGGATTTTCAGATAACCTAATGCATTTGTTAGATCAAATCAGCTACTCTTTTCCTCTGCTGGCCAGCGCAACACAAGCCGCAGACAGTTCAATGGTCGTAGCAGCCGTACTGCTAAGTTTAGTAATAATTTACCTCGCTAGCAAAGTTGGCGGAGAGGTATCAAACCAAGTAGGTTTGCCGCCCGTGTTGGGAGAACTCTTAGGTGGTGTAGTAGTCGGCATCTCTGTTTTCCACCTTTTGGTGTTTCCAGAAGGCGGCATAGACAGTTCTAGCTCTTTAATCATGTCCTTCCTACAAACCACTGCTGGTTTAACGCCTGAAGCGACTCCAGCAGTGTTTGCAGCGCAGTCCGAAGTCGTTTCTGTTTTGGCAGAATTGGGTGTAATTATCCTGCTCTTTGAAATCGGCTTGGAGTCAAACTTAAAAGACTTAATGGCAGTTGGTATCCAAGCCATCGTTGTAGCAATAGTTGGGGTAGTAGTACCCTTTGCTGCTGGTACTGTGGGACTAATGACTTTGTTTGGTATCGGCGCTATACCTGCAATTTTTGCAGGGGCGGCTTTGACTGCCACTAGTATTGGGATTACTTCTAAAGTGCTGTCAGAATTGGGGCGACTCAATTCTAAAGAAGGGCAGATTATTCTCGGTGCTGCCGTAATTGACGACGTACTGGGAATCATCGTTTTAGCGGTAGTTGCTAGCCTAGCTAAAGATGGCGTGGTGGATGTGAGCAAAGTCATTTATTTGATAATCAGCGCCACTGGTTTTATTTTGGGAGCAATTTTACTAGGCAATGTTTTCAATAAGTTATTTGTAGCGATCGCTGATACACTCAAAACACGCGGTGGACTGGTGATACCAGCATTCATCTTCGCCTTCGCTATGGCATACCTTGCCGCCGTCATCCACTTAGAAGCAATTCTGGGAGCTTTTGCGGCAGGTTTAGTTTTAGAAGAGACAGATAAACGTAAAGAACTGCAAAAGCAAGTCATACCCATTGCCGATATGCTCGTGCCAATTTTCTTTGTGACTGTTGGGGCAAAAACCGATTTGGGAGTGTTAAACCCAGCGATTCCCGACAACCGCGAAGGTCTAATTATGGCAACTTTCCTGATTGCAGTAGCAATTATTGGTAAAGTAATCACAGGTTTAAGCGTGTTTGGTCAACCGGGAATCAACCGTTTAGCGATCGGTGTGGGGATGATTCCTAGAGGTGAAGTTGGATTAGTGTTTGCTGGTGTCGGCGCAGCCAGTGGCGCTCTCTCGAAACCATTAGGGGCGGCAATTATCATGATGGTTATTTTGACAACCTTTTTAGCTCCTCCCTTGTTACGATTTGTATTTCCAGAACCAAAAACCGTGGATGCAAGCTCAGAGCAACTTATTTTAGACGGGATCTCTGGGACATCGTTGGTAATTGAACCACCTCCAGAATCTGAGGATAGTTAATCAAAGTCTTGGGGAAATTATCAAGACAGAATTCAGGAGTCAGGAGCCAGAAAACAGATAAGACTTTTGGGAAACTGGCGGATAG
Source organism: Chroococcales cyanobacterium (assembly GCA_038249935.1). Lineage (GTDB taxonomy): Bacteria > Cyanobacteriota > Cyanobacteriia > Cyanobacteriales > Nostocaceae > Nostoc. Next base: position 14,202 of record JBBSCU010000114.1, on the reverse strand, counting down.
CAAAGCGGTAGCGAGTCCGTGTAATTCTGCAAAGAAGCAAGCTACGCGCAACATCTGGTAGAGAGCGTCTGAATCAAGGGGCTTAAAACCCCCAAGATGCCCACTAATTGATTCTGACTTCTGACTTCTGACTTCAGCACTGTGACATTGCTTTGAAGATTTTGCCATTGTGCAGTGGAAACTTCTCTCCCCAAATTTCTGTCTCATCTGATTGTAGAATAATCGTCTGTTTCTAATTTCTAGTCTCCCTCGGCTTATGAAACTTTATCTGAATATTTTCCAGATAATTGGGGAGTAACATCTATAAATTTTGTTAGATCATCTGACAGTAGTGGGAACTATTTACTTAGTGCATCAATGGCAACAAAGAACAAACATTTATTAGTGAACGGTTATCAATTATAAGTTTTGTAGCTTCCTTGGAATTTAGAATCCTCCACCTCTACAGGTGGATGTTTCACATGAGGATTTAGACCCAAGATCAGTGATAACTGATTAAAGTATGTCTTTATACCATTTTAAAAAATCAAAGAAGACATCAAAGGTCAATTTAGGTGGTGACGGTGTGATGATTTACCAATGAGTTGAGATATTAACGGCTCCCATGAACGCGAATTAGGAGAAAGGACTGTGAAATTACACTGGTTACTACCCAGCACTATTGGAACTATCTTCATGCTATCGTCGCCGGTAATGGCCGCGAGACTTGAATCTTGGCGCTTTGATGCCAATCAAAACAGGCTGGAAATTAATACTGTAGGGGCAGTTCAACCCAAGGCACAACTAATTTTTAACCCGACTCGACTGGTAATTGATTTGCCAGGAACCATATTTGGGCGTCCGCAAATAACCCAACAGGTGGGCGGTGGAATTCGCTCAATTCGGGTTGGGCAGTTTGATACAGAGACAACCCGCATAGTTGTCGAACTGACTCCTGGTTATACTTTAGACCCCAAACGAGTCCAATTTGTGGGTACAACTGGTGAACGCTGGACGGTGCAATTACCTACGCCAGAAGTCGAAAAAGTTGCTTCACCTCCGAGAAGTGTTTACAGTGTTGTTACCCCAGACTCTGAGCCTCAACCTACTATTTCAAGGGTTGCCACGACTACACAAGGGGCGACTAAAATTGAGAACTTACAAGTAACAGGCGATGGGTTATTCCTTCGCACCAGTGGCGGTAATCCTGCAATTCAGGTAATTCGCAGCCGCGATCGCGCTACCATCTTCATGGACATTTCTGGTGCATCTTTATCACCACGTCTGGCGCGACAGAATAATATACCCGTTAACAAACATGGTATTAGCCGCGTCGAATTAACTCCACTCAAAACTCAACCTCCTGGTATCCGCCTGACTTTGCGGGTAGATAAAAATAGTCCAGACTGGCGAGCAACTAATAGTAGCAGTGGTTTGGTAGTTCTGCCTAGTCGCGTTGTCGGATTGCTTGGAAGCAATAATTCGGACAATCAGTCAGAATCCTCTTCCTTTCCTAGCAGAACATCTGCTAACAACTCGCCAGCAACAATTGAGTCTGTGGAACTTGCTGATAATGGCACACAACTGCTAATTAAAGCCGACCAAACTTTATCTGCTACGGGAGCCTGGGATAGATTATCAGGTGTGTTCCGCATCACAATTACCAATGCCAAATTAGCTCCCACAGTCACAGGTCCGACTTTTGCTGCTAATAGCCCCATTCTTCGAGTACGTCTGCAACCGCAAGAACCCAACACAGTCGTTGTCTTAGTTCAACCAGCAGCCGGAGTCCAAATTGGGCAACCCAAGCAAATCGATGACCAGCTTTTAGTACCAATACAAGGCTCTCGGCGAGTTATCGCCCTCCCCGGAAGACCCCCCTTTGCTTTACCTGGACTACCACCGCCAAACCGTGGGTCATTCCCAGACCCAAATAATCCCAATCCTCAGCCCCTATTACAACCACGTCGTCCATTTGCCAATGGGCGATTGGTAGTCGTCATTGACCCCGGACATGGTGGCAAAGACTCTGGAGCAGTAGGTCTTGGGGGAATACTCGAAAAGGATATTATTTTGCCTATCAGCAAAAGAATAGCTCAGGTTTTGCAGCAAAATGGCGTGCAAGTAGTTATGACGCGAGATTCTGACTATTTTGTTACCCTTCCGGGACGGGTGCAATTAGCAGAGCGAGCTAATGCTGATGTGTTTGTTAGCATTCATGCTAATGCAGTCGGGCTAGGTCGTTCCGATGTCAGTGGCTTGGAAACATATTATTACGACAGTGGTTTAGGTCTAGCTCGCATTGTCCATAACAGTATTCTCCAAAGCGTGAATGTCAAAGACAGGAGAGTGCGACGAGCGAGATTTTTTGTCCTCAGAAAAAGTTCTATGCCCTCTATTCTTGTAGAAACAGGTTATTTGACTGGGCGAGAGGATAACGCTAAACTCAGAAACTTAGCTTACCAAAATCAAATGGCAGAAGCGATCGCTCGTGGCATCCTTCAGTATCTAAATCGAAGATAAGTAATTTGGTCTAAATTATTGAGTAAATACATCTAATCTTTACCAATTTAGTAGTAAAACAATTTAAGTATTCTTGCTGCGGGATAAGACTAACTTCTTTGTTATTGTCATCTGATGCTTTGCAAGTCAAATTTATCAGAGCTAATGAATGGCATGGCAAAATCAGAGGAGCGTGCTATATTTTACGCCATTAGCTGTGTGGTATTAATAACAGCGCAAAACTTGAGTGGGTGCGGTGATGGTGTGAGGATTTGCCAATATATTGAGATGTTAACGGCTTCCATAAATGTGAATCAGGAGAAACGACTGTGAAATTACACTGGTTACTATCCAGTACTATTGGAACTATCTTCATGCTATCGTCGCCGGCAATGGCTGCGAAACTCGAATCTTGGCGTTTTGATGCCAATCAAAATAGGCTGGAAATTAATACTTTAGGGGATGTTCAACCCCAAGCACAATTAATTTTTAACCCGACTCGTTTGGTAATTGATTTGCCAGAAACCACATTTGGGAGTCCGCAGCTAACCCAAGAAGTGGGCGGTGGAATTCGTTCTATCCGGGTTGGGCAGTTTGACGAACAAACAACACGCATAGTCGTGGAATTGAATCCTGGTTATAGTCTTGACCCCAAACGAGTGCAATTTGTGGGCACAACTGACGAATCCCCTGCGGGGACACTTCGCGATCGCTGGACAGTGCAATTACCTACGCCACAAGCCGAAAATGTACCCTTAAAAAATACTGAGGAACAGCAAGGAGAAGTTATCGCCACAGAAACTTCACCAGTCTTATCTCCAAGAAATATTTACAATGTCGTAAGAACCGGCACTGTCAATCCACCTAACAACAGAATGGTTCTCGCTAGGGTTACTCAAATTGAGAACTTACAAGTCACAGGCGATGGTTTTTTCATCCGTACCAGTGGTGGTAATCCTCAGATTCAGGTAAATCGTAGCGACGATCAGAAGGCGATTAACGTCGACATTGCTAGCGCAACTTTATCACCAAGTCTAGAGCAACGGGATTTATTGATTAATCGCTTTGGTGTCAACCGTATCCAATTTACCCAACTGCAAACAAGCCCATCTGTTGTTCGCCTGACTTTACAAGTGGACGAAAATAGTCCAAATTGGCGAGCAACCACTAGTAGTGTTGGTGGTTTTGTCGTTATACCCAGTCGTAGTATTACTCAGTTGCTTGGAGGTAATAGTCCACGTATACCATCTGCTAATAGTTCACCTGCTACTATTGAGTCTGTAGAACTAGCTGGTAATGGCACACAACTGCTGATTAGAGCCGACAAAAATTTATCTGCCACAGGAGGCTGGGATAGATCATCTGGTCTGTTCCGCATCACTATCAACAATGCTCAGTTAGCTCCCAAAGTTACAGGCCCTGCTTTTAAGGCTAATAGCCCGCTCCTGCGAATCCGTCTGCAACCACAACAACCCAACACTGTCACCGTTTTAGTTCAACCAGCAGCCGGAGTCCAAATTGGGGAACTCAACCAGGTTAGCGACCAACTTTTGGCTCTAGAATTACAACGCTCTAGTAGCATCATACCCCCGATCGCTTTACCTCCCCTGCCATCACTAAATCAAGGACAATTCCCAAACCCCACAGATAATCCCCGGCCAATTTCCCAGCCACGCCCCTCGGTTCCTAGAGGGAAACTGCTAGTAGTTATTGACCCAGGACATGGTGGAAAAGACTCAGGTGCTCCTGGTTTAGGCGGACTGTTAGAAAAAGATGTAATTCTGCCTATTGGTAAAAGGATAGCAGCAATTTTAGAGCAAAATGGTGTACAAGCCTTACTCACGCGAGATGCTGACTTTTTCGTAGAACTTCAGGGACGGGTAGACATTGCTGAACGAGTTAATGCGACATTGTTTGTCAGCATTCACGCTAATTCGGTTGATCGTCGTCCTGATGTCAACGGGTTAGAAGTATATTATTACGAGAGTGGTTACGCTCTGGCTGAAGTAGTTCGCAATACCATCCTCCAAGATATCAGTACTCTCAAAGACCGGGGAACCCGCAAAGCCAGATTCTACGTTCTCAGAAAAAGCTCCATGCCTTCGATTTTAGTAGAAACAGGCTATATGTCTGGTCGGGAGGATAATCCTAGATTGGGAACACCGGAGTATCAAAATCGAATGGCAAAAGCGATCGCTCGTGGCATTCTTAAATATTTACACCGCTAATATGATACTAGATTTTAATTAAAAATGGTATTCAAACTTCTTTGACGTGCAGAATTTAGTGGTAAATTTGGGGATTGTTTGCTAAATTCTGTATTTTAGAGTCAAAAACTTAAGTTAACATCTGCCTGTGTATTCATCTTCCATCTTTAAAGGCAATCTTGACGATCTTTCTGATCAAGAACCCCAACGTGCCCAAATTGGCATCTTTGATAGTGGTGTAGGTGGACTAACGGTACTGCGACAAATATATCGGCAACTCCCCAATGAATCAATTGTTTACTTTGGGGATACAGCTCGGCTTCCTTACGGAATTCGTTCACAAGCAGAAATTTTGCAATTTACGCGGGAAATTATTACCTGGCTACAACAGCAGCAGGTAAAAATGGTGATTATGGCTTGCAACACCAGTTCGGCTCTAGCACTAGAAACCGTGCGTCAAGAATTTAGCATACCTATTCTGGGAGTGATCTTACCAGGGGCAAGGGCAGCAGTGCAGCAAGGAAGACGGATTGGTGTGATTGCAACCCCAGCTACCGCTAAGAGTAATGCTTATAAGCACGCCATACTCGAAATTGCTCCTGATGCCCAAGTCTGGCAAGTTGGATGCCCAGAGTTTGTGCCACTAATTGAACAAAACCGCATTCACGACCCCTACACTGCGGAAGTAGCACGAGCTTATCTAGAGCCTTTACTACAGCAAGAAATTGATACTTTAGTCCACGGCTGTACCCATTATCCACTCTTGGCACCAGTATTGCGATCGCTCCTCCCCTCTCAAGTCCAGATGGTTGACCCAGCTGTTCATGTTGTGGCAGCTTGTACCCAAGAGCTAGACTTACTAGGCTTAAGAAATACTCACCCACCACTGCCAACTCGCTTCGCCGTTAGCGGTTGTCCGCAACAATTTTCCCAGTCGGGAGTGCAGTGGCTAGGCTATACCCCAATGGTTGAAGAGGTTTGCTTCACTGATATCGCTATTTCCCAACTCCAATAAAACTATTAAACTACACTGAGGCTTACGAGAATAAGTTGAGAAATAAGGAAGATTGGTAATTGAAGGAATTTGACAAACCCATTCCACAAGAAAGTCTTGACATTGTTGAGAAAAACAGATCCAACTTATTTTCTTGGCGTGGTCAGTTTTCGCCACAGCTTATTGAAGTTATATTAAGCTCATATTGTCTATCTAAGCTCAGTTATTCTTGATCCTTTTGCGGGTAGTGGAACTGTTTTGCTAGAGGCTGGCATTCTCGCGTTTGAGTCACATGGTTTTGAAATTAACCCAGCAGTCTGCATTCTTAGCAAAACGTATGAATTCATAAATCATTCTCAAAGAAAGGAGGTTATCAAAATTATTAGGACTTTGATAGATAGGGAATTTCCCTTTATAATTTTTGAAAATGGTAGCAAGTGCCAGATTTGGCAGATAAGTTAAGAATGATCAGGAATGATTTAGATGAGGAGGCAACAAGAATATTCATGGTGATTATAAATTCATTTCCCAAGATTGTCAAAGATATCTTGAGAGGACTGCCAAAAAACGATTATCCAGTATTGAACAGTCGTCTGTTCTTTGAGTGCTCCCCTCTGGTAGTGGCGGACAAGACTTCGGCGTGAGCGCTCAGTCCTTTAAAAAGACTCAGGAACCATCGAACGCTGCCCCCACTATCCAAGTTTCAAAATGGACAAGGTTTATATAGCGCTACACACTAGTAACCCAAGGCGGAATTCAAAATTCAAACAGCGTAAGCGTTTTATGGTTACTGAGGGGTTTTTCTTTGATTAGCGATTTCTACGACGAGCTTTGTTTAAGCCAGCATATCTACTAAGTTTGTAACGCTTTAAACCATCTGTTTAAAACTGTACTGATGGTTTTCTTAATTTGATGCTTACGACTCCATTTCTGGAATGCCATTTCGTACTCTTCGCCTTTGGTTTGAAAAGTATTCCACACATCAAACCCTACTGGCAATCCGCAGAATAGTAGAATGTACATTGACCAAGAAATTCCGCCACCATTAATTAAATCGACCAGTATTAAAAAACCATTAAAAATTGTATATTTGACTAGACGCTTCTGAAATCTTCTCTTGCGGTAGGCATCAAAATCCTTTCGGTGTTGGGCTTGTCCTTGTTGTACTTCCCAATCACGTTCGGCTAGTTTTAAAGACTCAGGTGAAATTTCTAACTCAGCAGCAATTTCTAATATATGCTCATAAGAAAATTCTGTGTCTCTGTCATCAGCTTGACGAGCGATCGCTAAGTGTAAAATTTGTTGGACATCTTCTTGGCTATAAGAGCGGATGCTTTGAGGTTCAAACGCCGTCATAATTCTTTCTCTTATATTACTTTTAGTAGGAGTTTGCTGCTTGATAAATTTTTAGCAGCTACGCTAGTACTATTTCGATTATTTCTACACTAGCAAATCTATTGAACTTACGCACAAGAAATCCCAATCTCCGATCTTTGGTATCGTACCAGGATTGATACAATAAGTAAGATTGTGGTCAAACTAACTTTAGGCATAAACCGCCCAGAACTAAAGTTCCAGGCTCATATCTAAAGTCCGTTAAAACGGACTATAACCTTTTCTCAGTCGTCTTTAGACGACTTTCGCTATTAGACTCAGAATTCATTCTGAGGCGGGCTTGTTTTTTTGTAAGTATTTACTGTTCCAATTGAGAATATTTAAATGCTAGCTAAAACAAAACCCTATAATCTAAGAAGATTACAGGGTTTTATTATCTTTTATTTGGTGGCGGGAAGTGGATTTGAACCACTGACCTTCGGGTTATGAGCCCGACGAGCTACCAGGCTGCTCTATCCCGCGTCGCTCTTAACTTTTTTAGTGTAACCCAAAGTCAAGAGTTTGGCAACTACAAAAATGATAATTCCCCAATTACTTCTAAACGCTTGTATTTTCCCAAGGTCACAAACTTTTCTGAGAGGCTTTCTGCGGCGCTGGGACTAATCCAACCCATTTGCTGGAGTAAGTGAATAGCAACGGCGTGTTTTGCTCGTTTTGCCCCATCCATGACTTTAATCGCCAATCCCATGCCTTCACCGAGTCTACCAATACACTGCACTCCTTCAGCACCAGCTTTACTGACCAGTTCCCCTGGAGTTAAGCGCATTAGTTCTGTATCAAATTCTCCATCTCCTGCTACCATAGCGGGGTGATGAGTCATAGCACGGACAATGCGTTCCATATCCAAATTGGTACTAGAGGCTAGCAGGGCATACAAAGACGCCATTTGACTAAGTTGCATTAGATAAGTCGGTGCGCCACAGTCATCATGAGCGCTGATAAATTCCTCAGATGGCATTCGCAACAATTCTGCTACTTTGCCCAAAATCAACTGCTGTATTGGGTGCTTGCGTTCCAAGTAGTTATTCAAAGGCCAATGGCGTTGCTGACAAACGGCTAACATCCCTGCGTGTTTACCAGAGCAATTGTATTCCAGAGGACTGTGTTTACCTTCAGGAATTGGACATTGGAGTGTAATTGGGTCAATATCTGCCCGCCAAAGGATGTTAAATACCTGTCGGACTTGCTCTATTGTTCCTTTGTGGGAACTCGTGATAATTGCTAAGTCCCGATCGCTCAGGTCATAGCGTTCCAGTGTGCCTGTGGTGGTGACTGCGAGTGCCTGAAATGGTTTGAGCGCTGAACGGACAAATGCAGCAGTTTCCGAGTTTCCGGCAACGGTTAAAACCCGGCCTCTTTGGTCGCATACAACAGCATGGACTATATGCCTGGATTCAATAAGACCTTCTCGCAGCAACCGGGCTTCCAGTGCTGTGGCTTGAGTTCGTTTTCCCATTGTCATGGGTTAATATTTATTACCTTTTTTTAGTTATTAGCCTTTAGTCATTAGTTACCAGTCCTTAGCTAATGACTGATGACTAATGACTTTTTAAAACAAATGCCAAACTATAGTACCAGTAACGAACATTCCCGCCAAGCCAGCAAAGGTAAATTGTAACCGCTGCAAAATAGGTTTGATTTCGTAGGCGACAATTAAGCGATCGCGGTTGAGAACTTCCTGCGGTTTTGTCCAAGTTTGACCGTCGTACCAGCCTGACTCTTCATAAAATACTGTGGGACTACAAAGGCGATCGCACACGTAGAACCAGCCTAAGTACAATCTTATCAGTACCAGCACTACCCCGACACTCGCTCCTGCTGCACCACAGAGGATAAAATGGGCAATATACTTGTGAGGAGGAAAACTTGCCGCCGCCACAGGCCCTGCTATTAGCCAAGATAAACCCCAAATCCAGACGAATTTCGTGATATATTCGCGCCAATCTAAAGTGCTATCACGAAACGGCCAGGAAGTTTTTAACTCTTCATACTCATTGAGCGGTTGTTGGTCTGTAGGAACTGGGCAATTTGAAATCGAAGACCTAATCATGTTGGCTTACCCTCACCCTCATCAGATTCTGGAAGGGAAATACGCTCTGCATGAATCCAGAACGCTTCTAAATTATAAAACTCCCGTTCCTTGGGCGTCATAATATGAACGATCACATCACCGTAGTCTTGTAGTACCCAACTCCCCTCGGCTTTTCCTTCTGTCCTTAAGGGACGCCGTTGCAACTCACTTTCGACTTTTCCTTCAATTGTTTGAGCGATCGCCCTTACCTGTACCCTAGAATAGCCAGTCATTATCACAAAGTAATCGGCCAGGTAAGATACCTCTGCTACTTTGAGCAATAAAATCTCACCTGCTTTGCGATCTGATGCTGCTTCGGCAATAGTTGCGGCTAATTTTCCGCTAGCCTCTTCAGTTTGGGCAAAGCCTCTTACCGCAGTCTTCATCAGTGGAACAGACTGTAATGGGAAATTTCCTTGGAAATAATCAGTCATTAAACCTCAGGTGCTTTTTTTCTTTTGAAACAATTGTTTACATTTACTTATAAACAATAAACAATTGCTCTGAAAATGTATCAATAGATTTTTTTGAATACTAACAAAAAAACAGGTATCTATGGGGGCTAGTTTGATAATTGACTGTTTAGATTTCGACATCAGCAATAAGCAGTTACAGATGGCTATTATGCAGCAATAAATCAACCAATAGCTTTCTAGCAAGAATTTCCGGCGAAAATAATCGCAGACTCATCAAACAGCGTAATATGTAATGTAAAGCTAGTAATTCACAGGTAACACTACATCTAAGCTTTAGACTGCCTACTAAAAAATACGGTACAACACAGCAGACTCACACGTGGTCTAACAAAAGTGTGATTGGCATAAGCGTACCAGTTGGTATTCAGGGATACTGACACACCCTGATTATATTGGTAAAAAAATTAGTGTTTCTACAGTTTGAATGAAATGAAGCCGTGGGATTTTAGTTCAAAATGCACCTGAAAACTCGCTTGTCTATACTGGATGTTTACTAGTAAAATTAGCCACCTCAAAATCTTCCTTTGCGTAGGTACTGATGTACGATTGCGACTTTCACAACTAGAATCGCACTGAAAACCCAGGTATGGAATCTAACTCCACTGCTAGAGACTAAACTTCTTGTTTCGTAACTATTTTAGATGTATAGTGAATTGCTCGACGATCTGCCGTCAATGAGTAACACAACGACTCATACTGATTTAAAGCTTGCTCAAAAGCATAGTGTTCAACTGCATATTGGCGACTTTTATAACCCAGAGTTTTGACTTTTTCGGGGTTTTGGTACAAATCTAAAATTGCCATTGCCAAAGCTTGGGGATCTTCTGGAGGAACGATAACTCCGCCGCCACTTTGTCTGATGGCTGTTGCTGCTGTACCATTGTCGGGGACAGAGGCAACTAAAGCTCTTCCACTGGCAAGTAGCACTTGAATTTTTGACGGCATATTGAAGGATACAACATTTTTCTTTTGCACCACCAAACCAACATCCGCAGCTGACAACATTTGTGATAAGTATTTGCGGGGTTGAAACGGCAGTAGCAAAACATTATCTGCGCCGCAGTCTAGACATTCCTGTTGCAATCGTTGTAAACCTTTTGCCTCTCCAACGATCGCAAAAACAATATCTGGGATATGGCGCAACATAGAAGCAGCTTTAACGACGCTTTCTAAACCCTGAGTTAGGGCAATGTTACCAGAATAAAGTACTACAAATTTGCCATTCAGATTATGTGCTACCCGGAAAGGGTTATTTTCTTTAGGTAAAGGCTGGATAAAGTTTACATCAACCCAGTTAGGAATTTGCACAATTTTGTCAGCTTTTACGCCCTTAGCTCGTAAATTCTCCACAAACCCATCGGCGATGACGCTAATTTTACTTGCAGTGTGGTAAGCAAACTTTTCCAATAATGCAAACAACTGGATAAGCAATTTATTTTTCAGTAGACCGACGTGGACGGCTGCTTCTGGTAAAATATCTTGTAGATTTAAAATTACAGGGCAAGCACGTAACCATCCTAAAAGAGCAACTGGTACACAGCTTGGTAAAGATGGCGAAGTTGAGATGATAACATCTGGACGCCAACCGATGAGGGCTGGCACAAAACTAGTAAAAACGAAACTAGCATCTAGCAACACCCGATCTAATAGGTTGGGTTGTGGGCGAATCCAGACGTAACTGCGTTGAATTTGAACGCCATTTTTGTATTCGTTGACATACCACTTGCCCCGATATTCCTGATAAATTTGACGCTCAGGGTAGTTGGGCATAGCAGTGACTACGCGCACTTGATGCCCACGGTTCACTAGTCCCTCTGCTAATTCAGTCATCAGTGGGGCAATACCAATTGGCTCTGGATAGTAGTTGTAGGAGTAAATTAAAATTCGCATAAAAATTTAGCCCGAAAGTATGGCGATTTTTTATTTAACGACAAAATTTGTCTTAGACATGGTTTAGAGTTTGAAAACTCCTATACTTAATTGTCGCTTTAGACTCTTTTTCTGTCAGGTATTTTTGTTAAAGATTGAGTAAACTTTGATATTAAGTACTTAAAGAGGTTTTGATTATTTTTATTATTTCTCAAGTATTTCTTTATGATCGCAGTGTAAGTATAAACTCTTAAGCTTTATGATATTGAGTTAGCACTATTTCACAATATTAGTTATTGAATGAGCGATCGCCCTTGTATTTTCTCATTTTTTGCTGGTTCAGGTTTCCTAGATTTAGGTTTTGAAACCAGTGGTTTTAATATTATTTATGTTAATGAAATTTTTTCTCCATTCATGGCAGCATACCGCTATTCACGGCAGGTTCTCAATCTACCGTTGCCAGAATACGGGTATTATGAAGGAGACGCAGGAGACATAACCAAGCTTACCCAAGGATTACAAGCACAACATCTCCGGGAATTAGTACAAGATTGCCGCAAATCTCATAATATTGTTGGCTTCATTGGTGGTCCTCCCTGTCCTGATTTTTCTATTGGCGGGAAAAATAGAGGGCGTTTAGGAGATAATGGCAAACTTTCCGCTTCTTACGTTGAATTAATTTGCCGCAATCTTCCAGATTTCTTTTTATTTGAAAACGTTAAGGGGTTGTGGAAAACGACAAAGCACCGTTTATTTTTTGAATCGCTCAAGCAACAATTATTGGAAGCAGGATATATATTAACAGAGCGGTTAATTAATTCTATTGAATACGGTGTACCCCAGGATAGAGAAAGAATTATTCTCATTGGTTTCCGAAATAATTTTATTAAAGATATAGGAATAAAACTCGGTAGTGAAAAGTTACTACCTAAGAGATATTTTCCTTGGGGAAATTATATTTTATATCCTCAAAAAAAGGTTTTTGCTTACCCTTGGCGTAAGTGTGAAGCATTTCAAGAAAATTCTATAATGCCTTGTCCTGATGGCATACCTCAAGAACTCACAGTAGAATACTGGTTTAGAAAAAATAATGTGCTGAAGCATCCCAATGCTGAAAACTGTTTTAAACCAAGGGCAGGGATCACAAGATTTGCTGCTATTGATGAAGGAGATGATTCTAAAAAGTCTTTCAAGCGTCTTCACAGATGGCGTTACTCTCCGACAGCTTGCTATGGAAATAATGAAGTACATTTGCATCCCTACAAAATCCGCCGAATATCTGTAGCGGAAGCTTTAGCTATCCAATCTTTGCCTGCAAATTTTGTACTTCCAGAGAATATGTCGCTCACGAATATGTTTAAAACTATTGGGAATGGCGTACCATATTTGGCATCGAAGGCGTTAGGTGAAACTATTATGAATTTCTTAGAAACTTCTGTGACAAATGCTGTTGATATTTCTAACCTTACTACTGGCTAATATCAACTTAAACACTTATGTAGCAATCCGATTTGATTTCTGAAATTATTTGCGTAGGCTGGGAGTGGGGAGTGAGGAGTAGGGAAGAAGTCTCTTTGAGTTGTACTGAGTTTGTTCAAAAATCAAATATGAGTCCTATAGTAATTCCGCGACATCTACAAAGCGAATATCTAAGACAAGTTAGCAGTTTGTTTTCAGGATAAACTCGTAATAAATATGGTTTAATACATATATAAGAAATGTTTTAATTTTTTATAAAGTTTAATAATCAACCACTGGCAGAAAACACGATGGCAGCAGACTATCCAGACATTGATATTGCGCCATTTATCGATCACGCCCTGTTAACGTCAACAGCTACTCCAGAGCAGGTTGAGCAGTGGTGTGAAGAAGCATACAGATTCAATTTTGCGGCGGTTTGCTTGTACCCCGCCTATGTCAAGCAAGCAGTCGAACTCCTCCACGGTAAAAACCCGAAAGTCTGTACGGTGATTGGCTTTCCGGCTGGTGCGACGACTTCAGCAGTCAAGCTGTATGAGGCTCAAGAAGCGGCGGATAGTGGGGCGACTGAGTTGGATGTGGTAATGAACTTGGGCTGGTTGAAAGCTGGTAAAATTGAAGAAGTCCACCGAGAGATTGCCGAAATTTGTGAAGAAACGGGGCAAACTGTCAAGGTAATTTTGGAAACCAACTTGTTGACAGATGCGGAGAAAAAAATAGCTGCTGAAATAGCTATGGAGGCGGGAGCAGCATTCTTAAAAACTAGTACAGGTTTGAATGGTGGTGTCACAGTCGCAGATGTGCGACTTTTGCAGGAATTAGCAAAAGAAAGAGTGGGAATTAAAGCATCGGGTGGTATCCGTACTATCAATCAAGCCCTAGACTTAATTGTGGCGGGTGCTACGAGATTAGGTACATCTCGCGGTATCGATTTGCTCCGCCAGCGCGATAATCTGGGAAAGGGTGAATAGTTATTTGTCCTTTGTCATTTGTCATTTGTCCTAAGCTAATGACCCATGACCAATGACCAATGACCAATGACCAATGACTAATGACTAATGACTAATGAGTAGAACCTACAAAGCAACAGGAATTAATCTCAAAACCCAGGTGCTAGGAGAATCAGATAAAATAGTGACGATTTTGACACGAGAATTCGGTCTGATTCGAGCAGTGGCTCCAGGGGCACGTAAGCATAACTCCAGCCTGGGCGGTAGGAGTGGTATGTTT
>JBBSCU010000113.1:0-16156 GCA_038249935.1 Chroococcales cyanobacterium | reverse complement strand
CACGGTGACAAAAGTCAGCGTGATGCTCCTAATGAGTTGCTGCGGAAACTGCAACAGGACAAAAGCGCCCATCAGTTGAGTGCTTTGGCACAGGTGAGTTATCACCAACCAGATTATTCCTATGGAAACTGGGAAAACGCGGAGAAAGGAACTTTAGAATTGATGCAGCGTGGGGTTGAGTATATCTATAAAGGAGTACTGTTAGCAACTCATTCTGAAGCATACACCCTGCTAAGTCGTCCAGATTTACTCGTGAAACAACCAGGACAATCGCAATTTGGAGATTGGATGTATGTCCCGGCTAGTATTGAACTGGGTAAGCGCCCTAAGCAAGAATATCAAGTTATCGCAGCATTTCACGCTCAAGTTTTGGGAACAGTGCAGGGAGTTCCACCCGAAACAGCTTCGCTCATATTGCGAACCAAAGATACAACTTATGCGGTGGATTTGTTCAAATGGACACCACGGATGGAGCAGATTTTAGAGGAGTTTATTCAAGTTTTAGAGTTACCAAATCCGCCAGAGGTGTTTATTGCTAGGCAAAAGTGTAATCTTTGCCATTGGTATAGTCAATGTTATGCGATCGCCCAATCGGAAAAACATCTCTCACTGTTACCAGGCGTAACACCCATCCGCTACACTCAACTTCAAGCTTTAGCTATCACCACACTAGAATCTCTCGCTAACACTAGTCCTAGCATTTTAGAAAACCTACTTGGTTTTGATCGCGACGTAGCGCCCAACCTAGTAGTGCAAGCTCAATCTGCACTGGAAAAACGACCCCTAATTCTACCTTACCCGCTACCAATAAAAGATATTACATTCACAGCGCCCATAGAGCTTTACTTTGATATTGAGGCACAACCAGACTTAGATTTAAATTATCTTTTGGGGGTTTTAGTCGTTGATAGACTTGCCAATACAGAACAGTTTTATTCGTTTTTAGCAGATAAACCAGAAGACGAAGAATTAGTATGGCAGCAATTTTTGGATTTGGTTTGGCAATATCCCGAAGCGCCAATATATCATTTTTGTGTGTATGAGTTTGATACAGTCAAACGGCTGGCAAAGCTTTACAGCACTCCCTACGCCTCCGTGCGTCCTGTATTGAGTCGGTTTGTGGATGTGTATGAACAATTAACCCAAAGTGTAGCATTGCCCGTAGAAAGTTATGCCCTGAAAGCGATCGCTCGTTGGTTAGGATTTGAGTGGCGAGAAAAAGAAGCTAGTGGTGCCAAGTGTATTTACTGGTATGATCAGTGGTTAGAAACAGGCGATCGGGCCTTACTAGAAATTATTCAAAGCTACAACGAAGATGATTGCCGCGCTACCCGGCGAGTGAAAGACTGGCTCGTTAACTTTTTCCAGGATGAATATAATTTGCGACTAGCTTAGGAATGTGGATTAAATAAAGTGCAAAAGTAGGGTGTGTTAGCGGAGCGTAACGCACCATTCCAAGTTAAATAAGAATTGCACGTTATTAAATTTGCGTTCCTTAAGTAATTTCGTATTTTTTAAAGGTTTGCAATTGGTTGGAATACATAGTTATTTGTAGCGGCGCACAGATGTACCCCCCTAACGCATATTGCATCCTTCAGCGTGATATCTTATTTGTAGTTTTCAGACTTTCCCAAAAAAAAATTTATGCAGCTAATTAAAAAAATCTTTACATCCCTGCGAATTATTTACTTTTTAGTCCCGATTTTAATTATCAGTCTTTTCTTCACAAACTTACCGTCAAGTGCTGTTGAGATTAGTAGCATAGAGTTTATCGGTGAAGCCACTTTACCGAAAGGTTTAATCTTTAAAAAAACTGAAGTTGGAGGTTTATCTGGAATTACCTATGATACAAAAAAGAACCTTTATTATGCTATTTCCGATGATCGTGGACAAAAAGCTGATGCCCGTTTCTACACCCTGAAAATCGACTTAAGCAAGGGTTCCCTACAAAAAGGTGGAGTTATTCCTGTCAGCGTTACCACATTATTAAATGAAAATGATCAAACATTTCGCCCTGGTGAAACTGATACAGAAGGTATTGCATTAACTAATAAAACAACTGTATTTATTTCTTCTGAAGGCGATGCTGCAAAATTAATTAATCCTTTTATTAAAGAATTCTCATTATCTTCTGGTAGAGAAATTACAACACTTTCCATCCCAAACAAATTTTTGCCAGACAAAAGTAGTGAAGAAGGTATCCGCAACAATTTAGCCTTTGAAAGCCTCACCATCACACCCGATAAAAAGCATCTATTCACAGCCACCGAAAATGCTCTAATTCAAGATGGTTCAGAATCTAAACCCAACATTGGTAGTCCTTGCCGAATTTTGCAATACAACTTACTCACCAACCAGCCGGAAAAGGAATTTCTTTACCAAACTGAACCAGTTACACCATTTTTAAATCTGACTGGTAAATTCGCTAGTGGATTACCCGATTTACTTGCTCTCGATAATCAAGGACACTTCCTAAGTTTAGAACGGTCTTTTACTGGTTTAGGATTTGCTATTTCCTTGTTTCAGGTTTCTTTAGAAGGTGCTGATGATATTCATAATATTGATAGCTTATTAGCAGTTGATGCTAAGAATATTAAACAAGTTCAGAAAAAACTACTATTAGATTTGAGAACCTTAGATGTACAGCTAGACAATATTGAAGGCTTAACTCTTGGTTCTAAACTACCCGATGGACAGCAATCATTAATTCTTGTCAGTGACGACAACTTCAACCCACTGCAACGCACCCAGATATTAGCCTTTAAAATTAAAATTGAAACTCCGCTAATTAGATTATTACGCCGTTTACTCCCGAATCTCAACCGATAACTGTATAGAAGTAAAGGCAATTGCCTTTACTTCTATTTACTTGTTTGAAGCTTCTTCCTGTGTATTCACGGACTCATTCGACTAAATTTATCTAACCTATTTGTAGTTTCAGTGTAATTTCTCAACCGTTTTCCTGAATAAATATGTTACACAATATTTAAAAGCTTTTGCACATAACTGATTTATGGTTAAAATAATAAATTTTATTTTTTAGATTACATGATTATTTATGTAGAAACTCTGATATTTACTTAGATATAAAAATTAATAATTAGCTAGACTTGTTAAAGCATTTTGCCAGCACTATTTTTTATAAATGATTTTTATGACACAAAATAAAATTGAGAAGATGGTAGGGCAAAAGGCAGAACTAGACAATTACATTGGACAATTTCTAAACGATCGCTATTTAATCAGAGATTTGATTGGCAAAGGCGGGATGGGTCGAGTTTACCTAGCAGAAGATACTGCTAAAGGTGGTATGCCGATCGCAATCAAAATTTTATCACTCAGTTTGGCGAACCAGCAAATGTCTCAACGCTTTGCCAGAGAGATTTTTATTGGCGCTCAATTAGGCCGCAAAAGTAAACATATTGTTCGCATCTTCAGTTACGGAGTTACTGAGGAGAAAATTCCTTTTTATGTTATGGAATACCTCCAAGGTAAAAATCTCAAACAGATTCTTAAAATTCAGC
Organism: Chroococcales cyanobacterium; assembly: GCA_038249935.1. Lineage (GTDB taxonomy): Bacteria > Cyanobacteriota > Cyanobacteriia > Cyanobacteriales > Nostocaceae > Nostoc. The sequence continues at coordinate 12,632 of JBBSCU010000113.1, read as the reverse complement.
CTTTAACAATACCAAAGTTTTTAGATATTTGTAATCAAATTTGTTTAGGCTTACAATGCGCCCACCAAGGTATCAGCCTCAAAGGAGAGATTTATCCTATTGTTCACAGGGATATGAAACCAGAAAATATATTTATTAGTGAAGATAGTAAACAAGGGGAAATTGTCAAAATACTCGATTTTGGCATTGCCAAGTTTTTAACAGAGCGAAGTGGGATGACCCTAACAGATTCTTTTATCGGCAGTTTGCCCTACTGTTCTCCAGAACATATGGAAGGACGTAAACTACTAGATGTGCGTTCTGATATCTACAGTTTGGGAGTGCTAATGTTTGAGATGCTGACAGGGAAACATCCATTTCAGACAAAAAGTAACTCCTTTGGTACATGGTATCAAGCACATCGCTTTCAAATTCCACCTACAGTTGAAGAGGTAAATCCGCAACTTAAAATACCCCAGTTATTGCAAAAAATATTGACAAGTTGTTTAGCAAAAGAAGTAAGCGATCGCCCCCAAAATATCAACCAAATATTAGAAGATTTAGAAAAAGTTAATGTTCAGGTTAGTCTTAGCAATAGCAACGACATTATTAACCCCTCATCTCCAATTCAATTAGTACCTGCAACATTATTATCAGAAAAAGAGTGTTTTCAGAAAAGTTGGCCGAAAAATAAACCAATCGCGCCAATTGGATTTCCCCATTTACTACAGACTTCCCAAAAGTCTATACCAACTTTTTGGGCAATGTTGCCAAAACAAGAAATTGCAAAGTTTTTGGGCAAAATTCATAGCACTAAATTTATTAGCCAAATGGATGTCTACCCAATGCTATTGTGGATAACAGTGCTATACGATGTCCAGAATTCTTTGACTAAGTGGCTACCTTACTTTCTGGATTTAAAAGATGATAAAGGGCATAAAATAGCACGTAGTTTGGCAGAAGTAGGCTACTATCATCTACTATTTTTTACCCTAGAAGCTCCAAACATTTGCTCCCATGTAACAACTTTAAGTCTCACAGCTAATCAGCGCCAGCAACTTATAGATTGGTTGGATATCACTCAACAACCAAATGAATCAATTTTGCCTAACCAAGCTAAAAATATTTTAAAAATAGAATACGAAGAACTTAAATTGGATATATTACGAGGGTTAGCCGCAGAGCAAAAAACTGAGAAAGAAGGTTTAAAAAAATGGATGGCTAAATTTTTGGAGATTTTTTTTAAAACTCTATCACATCATTGATATCTGGTAATTAAAATTCTTGTCACTATTAACTAATGATATTTTTATGTGCATATTGCTAACTTTAAATGGACTCAGCAGCAAAGGTGATTAAAGTGAATCAACACCCATTTATATCTCCTAGTAGTAAGGGCTTGCTTGCCAATCGTTATCAACTCAAGCAATTGATTGGCAGCGGTGGAATGGGTGAAGTTTTTTTAGCAAATGATATTTTGTTAGGAGGTATACCAGTTGCTGTGAAGTTTTTGACTCAGACTGTTGCCAATACCAAAATGCAACAAGACTTTGCGCGTGAAGCTCTAATGAGTGCAGCTTTGAGTCAAAAGAGCGTACATATAGTACGGGCATATGATTATGGTGTGAGTGAAAAAGGAAAACCATACTACGTTATGGAATATCTATGTGGCAAAGGTTTAAAAGATTTAATTCCGCTGCCACTACCGATGTTTTTGACTCTCTCGCGCCAAATTTGTTTGGGATTACAGTGCGCCCATCAAGGCATTAACATTGACGGCCAAATTTGTCCGTTAGTTCATAGAGATATTAAACCTGCTAATATATTAGTTATTCCTGATCCGATATTGGGTCAGTTAGTAAAAATTCTCGATTTTGGAATTGCTAGATTTTTGAATAATACATCAACAGCTAGTACAAGCAGGGGATTTAATGGCACTTTACCCTATTGTTCTCCAGAACAACTAGATGGAGAAAAATTAGATAATCGCTCTGATATTTATAGCCTGGGTGTGATGATGTTTGAAATGCTTACAGGCGAAAAACCGTGGCAACCAGAAACGGATTACTTTGGTGCTTGGTATAAAGCACATCAATTTGAAGCACCAAAAACGATCGCAGACGTTAAACCAACTCTGAAACTACCTGATAAACTAAATAATTTAATTATGGCTTGTCTTGCTAAAAAAGCAAGCGATCGCCCACAAAATATCGCTCAAATTCTGCAAGTTCTAAACAGTTTAGAACAGTCTAATTATCCAAGTTTCCCTGCAATAGCTTCTAGCCCCATCCTTAGCTATCCCTTAGATTCTGGATTGCCAATCACAGTAGAAAAAAGCTGCCAACAACTTTTGTGGCCTCAGAATAAACCAATTCAAGAAATTGTTTTTCCCCAGCTTCTAGATACTGCACAAGGATTTATGACAGCACTATGTTTAATGTTGCCTGGACAAGAAATCAAAAACTATGCCCCTTCTACCAATTACAACCAGTTTATCTTTATGACATCTCCCCACCCAATGCTGTTGTGGGTGACTATACTATACAATCTAAAATTAGCTCCTAAGTGGCTACCCTGCTACTTAGATATGCAAAATCTCCAAAATCGTCGGTTGGTAAGTTTCCTGGCTGAAAATGAACGCTACCCTTTGATTTTCTTTCCCCTAGAAGCGCCGCATTCCTGCACCAACGTTCTCAGCAGTCGCATCGAGCCAACTCAGCGGCAAATGTTGAAAACCTGGGTAGAACAGAGTCAGAGTCTACCACCTACTTTTCAAGCCCATTTGAGTAAAGAGCTATTAAAGCAGCAGTATAAACAAATGCAATCCCGAATATTGCAGTATCTAGAATCAAAGCCTGATGTTGTATTATCAGTGTCTATTTAACGAAAAATTTCTCTCAAAGAGCGATGCCTACGGCGGTAAACTACGCACCCTGAGGAGACAGGGCAAAAATAATTCTCAACTCCAAAACACTTGACAAGTAGAAAAAAAATAGCGATAATAGCAAAGTTGCCAAACAAGGGACTGTAGTTCAATTGGTTAGAGCACCGCCCTGTCACGGCGGAAGTTGCGGGTTCGAGCCCCGTCAGTCCCGTTCTAAAGTAGTGAGTAATATTGAGTATTGGTTATTTTGTAGCTCCTCAGTCTGCATTTGCCTGACTGAAAATTAACCCAGGATTCGGAGTTTAAATATAAGCTACATTTATCATGCTTTGCGAAAGAGAGAATTAACTGTGACTGTTAGAGTCCGAATTGCGCCGAGTCCAACCGGAAATTTACATATTGGTACAGCTAGAACGGCTGTATTTAACTGGTTATTTGCTCGCCACCACGGCGGGAAGTTCATCCTGCGAATTGAAGACACAGACCTAGAGCGATCGCGTCCCGAATACACCGAGAATATCCTTGAAGGACTACGCTGGTTGGGACTGAACTGGGATGAAGAGCCATATTTTCAATCCCAACGCCTGAATCTTTACAAAGAAGCAGTACAAAAACTGCTAGATCAAGGATTAGCCTATCGCTGCTACACTACTTCCGAGGAACTGGAGGCTCTCCGAGAAGCCCAAAAAGCTAGAGGCGAAGCTCCTCGCTATGACAACCGGCACCGTCAACTCACGCCAGAACAACGCGCCGCACTTGAAGCAGAAGGTCGCTCCTCTGTGATTCGTTTCAAAATCGAAGATGGGCGGGAAATTGTCTGGAATGACCTAGTAAGGGGCAAGATGTCTTGGCGAGGTAGCGATTTAGGTGGTGATATGGTCATCGCCCGGGCCTCAGAAGAGGGTAGCGGTCAACCTTTATACAACTTTGTCGTTGTAGTGGATGACATCGATATGCAAATCACCCATGTTATCCGGGGAGAAGACCACATCGCTAATACTGCCAAGCAAATTTTACTGTATGAAGCAATGGGTGCAAAAATTCCAGAGTTTGCCCACACGCCGCTGATTTTGAACATTGAAGGGCGCAAGCTTTCCAAGCGGGATGGTGTCACTTCTATTTCTGACTTTCAGCAAATGGGCTTTACTGCTGAAGGCTTGGTGAATTACATGACATTGCTGGGTTGGTCGCCACCAGACTCCACGCAAGAAATATTTACCTTAGAAACAGCAGCTAAGGAATTTGGCTTTGAGCGGGTAAATAAAGCAGGTGCAAAGTTTGACTGGGCAAAGCTGGATTGGTTGAACAGTCAGTATATCCACAATACGCCAGTAGATAAACTCACAGATTTACTCATACCCTATTGGCAAGCCGCCGGGTATAAATTTGATGGCGGAAGAGATCGCCCTTGGTTAGAGCAGCTAGTAACTTTAATTAGTCAGAGTTTGACTCGCCTAATTGATGCAGTCGCTCAAAGCCAACTGTTTTTTACTGACACAGTTGAATTTAGCGACGAAGCCAGTACACAACTTAAGCAAGAAGGTTCTGCTGCTGTCCTTGAGGGGATTGTCACAGCTTTAGAAAATCTGCCGCAACTGTCGGAAGCCGCCGCTCAGGATATTATTAAACAAGTGGTGAAAGAGCAAAAAGTCAAAAAAGGCTTAGTCATGCGATCGCTCAGAGCAGCCTTAACTGGAGATGTTCATGGCCCAGACCTGATTCAATCTTGGTTACTACTAAATCAGATTGGTTTAGATAAGTCGCGCTTGGTTAAAGCCATAACAGAAGCTAATTAGCGATTATTTCCGAATTTTAGATTTTAGGGGCACACAAACAAACGTGTGCCCCCAATACTTTTCGGATAAGCCTAATAATCTCCCTTTTGGTATGGGAAAAGGTTAAAGGGCAAGGGTTATTTGATGAAAATAATACATCCCAAAGACGCGATAAATCGCCGTCTTTACAATAATCAGTCCTTCGTAGAGACGGCGATTTATCGCGTCTCTTGCCTTAACCGAACAGTATTGGGGTTGGGGGTGGGGTTCTTTTATTATGGGTAATCTGGCGGACATGATATTATCTGCAATTTCAAATTTAAAATAGGTAGTCAATTCTGCTCACGTTGGGAACTTGGTCTGTAAAATTCATGTCTTCAAAAACACTTAGAAGCAAACCTAATTACAATGCCGACAAAAGCGCTCAATAGAGGGATGGGATTATCGTTTATGATAGTTGCATTCTTCATAACATCGACAATTAATGCTGTAGCTGATGCTCAGGAAGCGCCAACGATATTTGGAGATGTCACTATCGGCCCCCAGTTTTCTCCAGACCCCCTGACAGTTCGCGGGATGAGTGGTGGTTCAATATCTGGGAGTCAAGTAGCTGCCAGAAGTGAAACAGCCACTGGCCCTTGTACCGGATTTCTTGATGAAACAGCAGACCACACATTAGCGCTAACAAGTAAATTTGACTACCTCAAGTTGCAAGTGCAAAGTCCTGAAGACACTACCATGATTATTAAGGGACCCGGTGGTACTTGGTGCAATGACGATTTTGATGGTAAAAACGCCGGCATTATTGGTGAATGGCTGGCTGGAACTTATCAAGTTTGGATTGGTTCTTACGACAAAGGCAAGTATCTCCCTTACACTCTACAAATTACAGAAGTTAAGTAGGCAAGAAAGGGCTTAGAACTCGGAACTTTAGGTTTTAAAATAAACTCCACCCCTTCGAGTCGAAAAGGTGGAATTAAGAAGTTGCAAAGTTGTTAAATTCTCCTCACAAATGACAAATGACAAATGACAAATGACAAATGACAAATGACAAATGACAAATGACAAATGACAAATGACAAATGACAAATGACAAATGACAAATGACAAATGACAAATGACAAATGACAACTAACTAAATACGCGACTTGACAAATTTCTCTAATCTATCCATTCCCTTTTCAATCGTCGCCATATCTGTGGCGTAGGAAAGGCGGATATTGTCATCAGCGCCAAAAGCAACTCCGGGAATGACTGCAACTTGATGTTCTTCGAGCAAAGCGTCACAAAACTCTAGGGATTTTAGACCAGTTTTACTGATATCAGGGAACAGATAAAAAGCGCCATCTGGTTTTGCAGTACTCAACGCGGGAATGGCGTTGAGTCTGTCTAGCATTACCTGTCGGCGTTTGGCGAAGGCTTGGCGCATTTCTTCGACACAATCTTGAGAACTTTCTAAAGCAGCGATCGCCCCATATTGAGCAAAGGTACATACGTTAGATGTACTATGTCCTTGGATGGTACTCGCTGCTTTAATAATTTCCACTGGCCCGGCTAAATAACCAAGTCTCCACCCAGTCATTGAGTAAGCTTTTGCAAACCCACTACTAATCAAAGTGCGGTCAAAAATTTCCTTCCCTAGAGAACCGATGCTGATATGTTCTGCACCATCGTAGAGAATCTTTTCGTAAATCTCATCAGAGACGACAAAGATATCTGCATCAACTACTACCTGCGCCAGTGCTTTGATTTCCTCTGGCGTGTAAACCATCCCTGTGGGATTAGACGGGGAGTTGAGGATAAATAACTTTGTCTTCGGCGTGATAGCTTTACGCAGTTGATCGGGAGTAATTTTATAACCAGTTGTTGCATCTGTAGACACAATTACTGGCACTCCACCCACTAAAGTCACCATTTCGGGATAACTTAGCCAGTAGGGTGCAGGGATAATTACCTCATCACCTGGATCGATAAATGCCACCATTAAGTTGTACAGAGAATGCTTACCGCCATTAGTGACGATGACATTCTCTGATTTGTAATCAAGACCGTTATCAATTTTAAGCTTACGGGCGATCGCTTCCCTTAACTTTGGTTCTCCGGCTGCTGCACCGTATTTGGTTTTGCCTTCATCCAAAGCCTTGACTGCTGCGGCTTTGATATGCGCCGGAGTATCAAAATCTGGTTCTCCAGCGCTAAAACTACAAACGTCTATTCCTTCAGCCTTCAGTGCCTTAGCCTTGGCTGCGATCGCTAAGGTTAATGAAGGTGTTACCTGACTTACTCTTGCTGCCAGCTTCATTCTTACTTTTTTTGGCAAATCTTTCACTTATCTAAGGATATCCCAGAATCACCACCGAGATTTGCCTTTTTAGAATTCCTTATAAACAGGGCTATTTCATTCTCATTTAGCCCGCCTCAGAATAAATTCTGAGTCTAATAGCGAAAGTCGTCTAAAGACGACTGAGAAAAGGTTGTAGTCCGTTTTAACGGACTTTAGCTATTAGCCCCGAACTTTAGTTCTGGGCGGTTTTGTCTAGAACGAAATAGCCCTGCCTTATAAAACCTAGAATTAGATAACACAATCTTGCGTTAATTTTTAAACATATTCACTAAATAATCTTATGACAGGAATGGAACCTTGGGCGATATCAGTCGTTAGTGGTGTAGCAGTTCCGATTTTCCAAATTCTTTGGGGAGGTGGCCGTAAGCTTCTAGGAATATTTGGTAAAAGCCTGGACGAAAAAACTAGGGAGATAATTTTTGCCGCATCAAAGCAATACGTCCAGAACTATGAAGAACGGCATGGTATTCTCAAAGTATTGGGAATGCGTGAACCAGTAAAATTGGAATCGATCTATACAGCAGTACAGTTTTTAGGTGATGATGCTATCCGTAGTTTTGAATCTATTGAGAATTTAGAAGAAGTTTATCGCCAAGCGAAAATCCGAAGATTTCAATCTCAAGATGATCGCAAACAAGCAGGAATTAAAGTTGCTAATGATAAGCAATATCTGATGGTGCTTGGTGGCCCTGGTGCCGGAAAGTCTACATTTGTGCGGAAGATGGGACTAGAAGCGCTCAAAGGTAAAAAAGGAGGGTTTAAACACGCTTGCATTCCAGTTTTTATTGAATTGAAAAGGTTTGCATCCAGCGATATCAATATTGAAAGGTTTATTGCTGAAGAGTTTCGTACTTGCGGCTTTCCATCACCAGATCAATTTACAGCCAAAGCTTTAGAAGAAGGTAAGTTACTAATTTTGCTGGATGGCTTGGATGAAGTACCGACAAAAAACTTGACTGAGGCAATTAGTCAAATTCAAAATTTTGTTGACAAACACGATAAAAATCGTTTCATTGCTTCCTGTCGCACGGCGGCTTATCGCAGTGCTTTTCGTCGCTTTAGCGATGTATCAATGGCAGATTTTGACGATGCTCAAATTCAGCAATTTATTTATAACTGGTTTCATTCAGACGCAGACAAGCAGACGAAGACAGGCGAGAAATGCTGGGAGTTACTGCAAAAACCAGAACATGAAGCTGCAAAAGAGTTGGCGCATACACCTTTATTGCTGACATTTCTGTGTTTAGTTTATGACCATTCCCAAAATTTTCCAGATAATCGCAGTGTTCTTTACCGAAAGGCACTGCGGATATTGCTAGAAGAGTGGGCATCAGAAAAGCGAATTCTCAGAGATGAGATTTATAAAGGACTGCATACAGAATTAGAAGAGATATTACTATCAGAGATTGCTTATACAGGTTTTAAGTCTGACAGGCTATTCTTTTCACAGCGCGATATTGTTCAGCAAATTAAAACATTTTTAGCGAGTAATCTGAATGCACCTCAGCATTTAGATGGGGAATCAGTGCTGGATGCGATCGCTGTTCAACAAGGAATTTTGGTAGAACGAGCCGAGGATATCTTTTCGTTCTCTCATCTAACGCTACAAGAATATTTAACAGCACAATATATTGATGACCATCGCCAAGTTGAGAAGTTAGTTAGTGAACACCTGACAGATGAACGCTGGAATGAGGTGTTTTTGTTAGTAGCTGGGTTAATGCGCGGTGGTGCAGATGATTTGCTGTTGTTGATGGAAAAGGAAGCGCAAAAATATATTAATACCCCGAAGTTGCAAGCTTTATTAAACTGGGCAGAACAGGTAACAGTTGGATCGCCAGGGGATTTTAAACCTGTGGGTAAACGTGCAGTTGCTATTACCAGGGCTTACGTCAACGCCATCGCCATCTCCAACGCCATTGCTAACACCTACACTAACGCCAATATTAACGCCAATGCCATCGCCAGAACCAAGACCTACGCCAATGCCATTGCCAATGGTAACACCAATAGCATCGCCAACATCTATGCCATCACCAACACCATCGCCATCGCCAAGGACATCGCCATCGCCGATGCCAAGGCTATCGCCATCGTCATCAAAAATAGTGGTGAACTAAAAAAATCAGAAATCTTCAATAACGTCAACTTTACTATGCTGATCGCCCAACTAGAAGCACTGATAGCTAAAGTTCCTGATGATAAACAGCCAAGAGAAGTACGTCAAGCATTTGCTAAACACCTGCAACAAACTTTACTCGTCGTAGCTAGAGAAGGAAAAAACATGAAAGATGTTTTACTATAGCGGTTCCCATTCAGATGCGGTACAACGTTATATCCCAAGGTGTAGGGGCACGGCATGCCGTGCCCCTACGGGTGTACTTCTTTGGAACCACTACCTGAAATTTAAGGCACGGCGAAGTTGCAGGAAGTTTAGTAGAACGAACAACGCGATCGCTTAATGGTATAACTTGCAAAAAGCAACAAAACTGTATTTAGAAGAGTTCCCGCTTGCTGAAGTTGCTACACTAAAAGCTTTCATTAGCAAAATTCAAGCCGTTGTAACAAACGCTTAAGCTGTGGTTATCACAACTCCTGTTGCTATAAGTAAAGTAAAAGCCGTTGTTAACACAACTTCTACTTATGTTACAAATGCTCAAGCTGTGGTAGCCACAACTCCAGTTGCTATAAGTAAAGTAAAAGCCGTTGTTAACACAGCTTCTACTTATGTTATGAATGCTCAAGCTGTGGTAGCCACAACTCCAGTTGCTATAAGTAAAGTAGAAGCCGTTGTTAACACAGCTTCTACTTATGTTATGAATATTCAAGCTGTGGTTAAAAACGTTGAAGCTGTCCTAACAAATCCTCAAGCTGTGGTTATTACAATAGAAAAATAAAAAGATAGCCAGATAAACGCTCCATGAGTTCATTACAACAGGCTAAAGATACAAAAACTCAAACCTTTACAGCAATCTTGCACTGGGAAGAGGATGTTTATGTAGCTGAATGTCCAGAGGTGGGAACCGCTAGCCAAGGAGAGACAATAGAAGAAGCGATCGCTAATTTGCAGGAAGCAACGGAACTGTATTTAGAAGAGTTCCCGCTTTTTGAAACAGCACCTCGTCTTTTACTAACCACATTTGAGGTAACTCGTGCCTAAGCTACCCAGAATTCGAGCTTCTGAAGTTATTGGTGTTCTGGAACGCTTAGGTTTTGTTCAAGTACGACAACGTGGCAGTCATGTAATTTTGAAAAAGCAACTTGTACAGGAAGGTGAAGGACAGAAAGTTATTGAGGTGGGTTGTGTTGTGCCATTACATCGCAAAATTATAGCTGTTGGAACGCTAAAGAGTATTTTGAATCAAGCTAGAGTCTCTGTTGAGGAGTTTCTGGAAAATCTTTAGTTGTTACCACACCAAAAACTATCATTAGAAAAATTAAAGCTGTAGCTACTACGCTGAAGGTGTCATTATGCAGACAATTGATAAAAAGTCAATAAAAAAAGCCTGGGCAGGTGCTAACGCCCAACCAGCAAAAGAATTTCCCGCTACGCAACTGCCAATCATCTCCGGCAAAATCCCAGATGGTTTACGTGGCACTCTTTACCGCAATGGCCCCGCCCGGCTAGAACGCGGTGGCATTGACATGGGACACTGGTTTGATGGAGATGGGGCAATTCTGGCTGTAAATTTTACCAATGCAGGTGCTACCGGGGTTTATCGCTACGTGCAAACCTCTGGCTATCAAGAAGAAGCCGCAGCAGGTAAACTACTCTACGGCAATTATGGTATGACTGCACCGGGGCCAATTTGGAATCAATGGCAAAAGCCCATCAAGAATGTAGCCAATACCTCAGTGCTAGCACTTCCAGATAAACTTTTGGCACTGTGGGAAGGTGGTAAACCCCACGCCCTCGATTTACAAACTTTAGAAACTCAAGGCGAAGATGATTTAGGGGGATTAACTAAAGGATTAAGCTATTCCGCACATTGTAAGCGTGACAAGCACACAGGAGAGATTTTTAACTTTGGCATCAGCGCTGGAAAAAATGCGACGCTTAATATTTACAAAAGCGATTCAACTGGCAAAATTATCCAACAAGCTGCATACCAGTTAGATGGTGTACCATTGGTGCATGATTTTGTTTTAGCAGGACAGTATATTGTATTTTTCATTCCGCCAGTGCGATTGAATGTCTTACCCATACTAATCGGGATAAACAACTATAGTGATTCCCTAGAGTGGCAACCTAAATTAGGAACTCAGATTTTAGTTATTGATCGAGAAACCCTATCTGTAATTAGTCGTGGAGAAACCGAACCTTGGTATCAATGGCATTTTGCTAACGGTTATGTAGATGCTAGCGGTTCAGTGATTGTAGATATCGCCCGTTATGAAGATTTTCAAACTAACCAATATCTCAAACAAGTAGCTACAGGTGAGACTCACACCGCAGCTAAAAGTACATTAACGCGAGTTCATCTGCATCCCCAAACAAGTAAAGTTACGTCAATTCAGCAACTATTAAACCGACATTGTGAATTTCCGACTGTACCACAGCAAAACGTCGGGCAAGCTTCTCGGTACACATATATGTCAATACTTCAGACGGGAGCAGATATTAGCCAAGAAATATTCAATGCGATCGCTCGTTTCGACTACAAAACTGAAACCCTTACCGAAGCAGACTTAGGAGAAAATCGCTATCCTTCCGAACCCATCCACGCCCAAGACATCCAAAACCCCGAACAAAGTTGGGTGCTAACAGTTGTCTACGATGCTAATTCTCATAGTAGTGAACTTTGGATATTTGATAGCGATCGCCTAGACACAGAACCCCTTTGCAAACTCCAATTACCCAGCGTCATTCCCCACAGCTTCCACGGCACCTGGAACCCAACATAAATAACCCCTCAGCGTCCCTCTGCGGTTCCCTCCGCGTCCCTTTGCGTTAAAAAAACAAAGCCACAGTAATAAAAATGTCAGAAAAAACTTTCGATATTGCTTACTTATCTGATAATTTACTTGATTTATTATCAGATATCCAAAATCATGTTGAAATTACGCTAACTCATCAGGGAGTTCCTTGGGCAAAAATTTTACCTCTGTCTCAAGCAGAGCCTACAGTTGAAAAACCGGGTTTAAATAATGGCTCGATAGTGATGAGTAGTGAAGATATCTTAGAACCAAGGGTTGCGGGTTTTTGGCAAGGACAAGTTAATATCTCTGCTAATTTTGATGACACTTCAGAAGAGGTGATTGCTGCTTTTTATGGGGAAGATTAATGAGTTTTCTGTTAGATACTCATATCCTGTTATGGTTTTTAGAAAATGATTCCAAGCTGTCCAATCAGGTACGAGAAGTAATAACTAATCCTGAGAATTTCATTTTTGTCAGTGCTGTTAGTGCTTGGGAAATTTCGATTAAACAGTCTTTAGGAAAGTTAATAGCTCCTAGTAATTTAGCGGAGGCTTTGCGCTTCAGTCGGTTAGAGGTTTTAGCGATTACCTTGGCACATGGAATAAAGGTTGCTGATTTGCCAATGTATCATAAAGATCCTTTTGATCGGATGTTAATTGCTCAGGCTTTGGTAGAAGGTCTAACGATAATTACTGTAGATCAGAAGTTTAAATTTTATGATGTGCCGTTG
>JBBSCU010000112.1:0-16197 GCA_038249935.1 Chroococcales cyanobacterium | reverse complement strand
TTTCCCAGTTTCTAGTTCATGCAAATTTTGTGTCTATGTGAACGCAAAGTCTATGCTAGATAAGCTTTTACCCAAACAGTTACCACGTATTTAGCATGAATTTTTACCCTCCAAAAAGGCTCAAAGTAAACAGCCTAGGTTCTAGGCTATAGGTTTGGATGATTAAATGAAAAGTTTGTATTTAGTGCTTAGAAAATAAGGACTGAAGTCCTTACTACGAACTTTCTTACCCATCAATTTAAACTTGACAGACTATTAACACAGATAAACAATAATTCGATCAATTAGTGTACCTCATAACTTCGGGAAGTGCTATAAAGATCGAAAATTGCTCTTGTTACATAAACAAGTGCTGGCAAAACAACAAGAGCTTTTAGTTAGTAGCGATCGCTCTACTTCAGAATGACTGCTATGAATCTTATCTAACAAATTAACTATGATTAAAAAAACATATTTAAAAAAAGTTTTCAATAACTCGCGATTGCTTATTTTTAATCTCTGCAAGAGGATGAAACTCTATATTATTATAAGTATTTACTTGAAAATGATGATTAGGATGTACGATAATGTGCAGTGATTTTCTAATCTAGCTTATGGGTTGCAGCTGCATTGACAACTGAGAAGGGAGTGGGACTAATACCGCGCACAAAAACATCTACACAGGTTTCGATATAGTCCTCAATTTATGCTAGCAAGTATTTACTTACATCATAGGTTATGTAGAAAAAGTTGTGGCAACTTGGGAAAAAAGTAATTATTAAAGTTAGCAATCAATTGGTAGATATTGTGGCGATCGCTATCTTAGTAGTTATCAGTGAGGCAGATATATTTTAAGATTTTTTTTAATTGCAAGTCCCTAATTTTTTACTCATCTTAATAACGGGAACAACTACCCCATTTCTTAAATAATGAGGTGATTTTTGGATGGCAGTAAATCCCAGTCGCAAATAAAATCCTTCAGCATAAAGGCTAGCGGTTGTAATTACTTTATTTACACCTTGATCAATTGCTTCATTGCAAAAATGTTGAACTAGAAGACGTCCGATCCCTTTACCTTGATATTTGGGATGCACATATAGTCCGATAAGTTCATCAATAATAAAACTAGCAAAACCGATAACAACATCTTGCTCGATTGCAACCCAGAAAATTTCCACTTTCATACTTTTCAAGATATTTGAACCATCAGGTTTGTCGCGGTAATTACGCCAAGCTAAAAGTTCTTCTTGAGTATAGAAAGTTGCAGGCAGAGCTTTGATAGCAGCAATATGAATTGCACTCAGCACCCACGCATCTGTTTCCTCGGCAGGTCGAAGAGATATTTCATTAGCGCTCATAGGTTCAGGGCTGGCATTCAGGTTATATGCCTGTTTGACTTTCTGGTATAAGGATATCAGCTTTGGTTATAAGAAATGGCATCACCAGCATTGCTTTTTCCAGCATTGAGTACTTGCTCTGCGGTTAGCTGTAATTCTGGGAAAATAGTAGAAGCGATCGCCCAGCAGTTTCTCCCCAAATACTTAGGTGGTAGATTTTAACCTTTGGCAGATATCCCTGGTCATTCAGAACTAATTTGACACTCACAACTTTAAGCACTCTGATGCTCAGACTCTTGTTTTTGCAAGAGAAAATCAAGATAGTCTTGTAATTGCAATAGCCTCGCCCCAGATAGCTGGCGTAACTTGGCTAAAATCATTTCTTCTTGCTGCCACTGGGCAAGGGGGATAATTTGAGATGCTGGTACTTCGATCGTTACATGGGGCAAATCAAACCCTTCCAAACTATACCCGTCCTCTTCCCCTTCAGGCATGGGGTAATGTTCCACAATTGTTGCAACATTCCCTCGCTTTAGGTTGTATTCTGGTAAGTCTTGCGTTAGAGCAACTTGGGAGAATAGAGGATGCTGTACCTTCATCACCCCCTTAAAATGATTATCATTATTGATGATGGCATAATTTATTTTTTGGAAGTCCCTAACTGCATTTATTTTTTGGAAGTCCCTAACTGCATTTATTTGTGGATCAACAATCCAATATTCAGCAATTCCCCTTGCGGCATATTCGGAACGTTTGTAGCGATAGTCCCGGTCTTCGTTAGCTTTGCCAGGAGAAACAACTTCAACAACTAATGCCGGAGGTGGCATATCTAGAGTGATTGTGGATCGCGTTGCAGTCACTGAGAAGCCTACACTGTATGCTTGCATCAGTGTAGGAGTATGTCACTAACCGCTTGATTATTTAAAGCGATCGCTTACCTAAAATTGCTGCAAAAATCGCAAATCGCTAGCATACAAACGACGAATATCATCGATTTGATGTAACACCATTGCAAAGCGCTCTACACCAAAACCGGCAGCAAACCCTGTATAAATTTCTGGGTCATAACCAACAGACTTAAGTACATTTGGATCGACCATACCGCAGCCCATCACCTCCAGCCAGCGGCCATTCCACTGCAAATCTACCTCAGCGGAGGGTTCGGTAAACGGGAAATAACTGGCGCGGAAGCGAATTGGCAAATCGCCAAATATTGCTTGTAAAAATACCTTAATTGTGCCTTTGAGGTCTGTAAAAGTGAGTCCCTCGTCAATGGCTAAAAGTTCTATTTGATGGAAAACTGCTGAGTGAGTCGCATCTACATTATCTCGTCGATAAACTCGCCCTGGAGCCACAACCCGGATCGGTGGCTCCTCTCTTTCCATGTAACGAATTTGCACTGATGAAGTATGAGTGCGGAGAAGATTACCATCTGGCAGGTAGAATGTATCCTGCATATCACGGGCCGGGTGGTCAGGCGGCGTATTGAGAGCCTCGAAATTATAGTAATCTGTTTCCATCTCTGGCCCTTGAGCCACGGTGTAGCCCATACCGACAAAGATATCCAACGCCCGGTCGATAATACCATTGAGGGGATGAATGCGACCTTGGGGGCTGTAAATTCCCGGCATAGTTACATCCAGAGTTTCCGCCTCTAGCAAAGCTTGAATTTGCGCGGCTTCCAGGGCGGTGCGTTGCTGGTCTAGACCATTTTGCAGGGATTCTTTGACTGTATTAGCGATCGCCCCAATTATTGGTCGTTCCTCTGCGCTCATCTGCCCCATACTTCGCAACAGTGCCCCTAGTTCTCCTTTCTTACCCAGATAGTTAACTCTGAGTTCCTCCAGACGTTCTAAGGTATCAGCGGCTGCGATCGCTTTTTCTCCTGACTGCCGCAGTGCTAAAAGTTGAGCTTCTAAATTGCTAGTCATTAGTTATTGGTCATTAGTCATTAGTCATTAGTCTATAGTCAAAAGCTGTCAACTGCTCGATAAATAAACTTACAGCTATGCCGTTAACATTAACATCTCAATTAACCAGATAACGGGTTAGACAAGTTGATCTAAGCAACTTGTTAAAAGTAGGCAAACTTCCGGCACCGTATACTAGTGAGTATGTATGTTTTTTTACTACTTGTGATCTGCGACATTGACAAATGGCTAATAACAAATAACAAATAACAAATGACCAATACTTCGGCAAAGCTCAGTACAAGTGATCAATGACTATGAAATTACTAATTAGCAATGATGACGGCATTTCTGCCTTAGGTATTCGTACCCTAGCCAACTACTTGGCAGAGGCAGGTCATGATGTTACTGTAGTTTGCCCAGATCGAGAGCGATCGGCAACTGGACATGGCTTAACTCTACACCAACCCATTCGCGCCGAAATTGTTGAGGAGATTTTTCATCCCGCTATCAAAGCTTGGGCTTGCGATGGTACGCCTTCAGATTGCGTCAAATTAGCGCTGTGGGCTTTGCTGGATACTCCCCCCGATTTGGTTCTCTCTGGCATTAATCAAGGTGCCAATTTGGGAACTGAAATTTTGTATTCCGGCACTGTTTCTGCGGCAATGGAAGGTCTAATTGAAGGCATTCCCAGTGTAGCGCTGAGTCTTACTAGCCACACCTCCAAAGACTTTCAACCTGCTGCTAAGTTTGCCAAAATTCTCGTAGACCAGTTAGCCCAAAAACCCCTGCCAGATTTAATGTTGCTCAACGTCAATATTCCTGCTCTTAAGTGGGAAGAAATTACCGGAGTTACTCTTACCCGTCAAGGAGTGCGGCGTTACATTGATGTCTTTGATAAACGAGTTGATCCTCGTGGTAAAACATACTACTGGTTAACCGGAGAGGTAATTGAGGATGTAGAACCCCCAACTGGATTAAATCTGCCTCAAAATGTACCGACAGACGTAGCTGTTGTCCGTAAAAACTACATTAGTATAACTCCATTACAATACAATCTTACCTACGCAACTGGACTAGATAAATTGTCTGAGTGGGAATTCAATTTTTCGTGAATCATTTGATTTATCAGGAAAAAACTGGGGTTATTCAAATACATCACATCAAAATGTAGGCTATAACATAGGGACACTCTTGAAATAAACGATACACTTCCACCCCAAAGACTGGAAAATTCTACCTGAGAGTATTTCATCTACATTTACACAATCAGCCAGAAACAGGGTATGCTGTTTTACCAAGAAATCTCCCTCTACCAAAATCGGTGAGAGAGCATAAACTTAGACAAATATAAGTAACAACTTTTCCAATTATCGCCCGCTCAGTCCAGCAAGCAATACCTATGTCTAGGATAGAGAACCAATTTACCGTACAATTTTGGGGCGTTCGCGGCAGCATCCCCACTCCAGGTCCATACACTGTTCGTTACGGCGGTAATACCCCTTGCATATCAATGCAAGCGGGCGATAAACGCTTAGTTTTCGATGCTGGCACGGGACTACACGTTTTGGGGCAATCTTTATTGCGCCAAATGCCGTTAGAAGCTCATATCTTTTTTACCCACTCTCACTGGGATCATATGCAGGGTTTTCCCTTCTTTACCCCAGGGTTTGTCAAGGGGAACGACTTTCATATCTACGGCGCGATCGCACCTGATGGTTCTACCATAGAACAGCGCCTCAATGACCAAATGCTCCACCCAAACTTTCCCGTACCCTTGCAGATTATGCAAGCCAATTTAAATTTTTACGACATTCGACCGGGGCAACCAATACACATTGATGACGTTACCGTAGAAACAGCACCTTTAAACCATCCAGGTGAAGCCGTAGGATACCGCGTCAACTGGCGTGGTGGTGCTGCTGCTTATATTAGTGATACCGAACATTTTTCTGACCGACTCGATGACAATGTGCTGTGGCTAGCTCGTAATGCCGACATTCTGATTTACGATTCTACCTACACAGATGAAGAATATCATTCTCCAAAATCTCCTAGAATTGGCTGGGGACATTCTACTTGGCAAGAGGCTGTAAAAGTGGCACAAGCTGCTAACGTCAAAACTCTGGTGATTTACCACCATGACCCTGCACACGATGACGACTTTTTAGATTGTGTAGGAAAACAAGCAGCAGCGAAATTTCCTGGTGCCATCATGGCACGAGAAGGAATGGTACTTCAGGTTCCCACCTTAGTTTCCTTATCAGAATCTTTTCCTGTTAGTAAGTTTTCTAGCTAAAGGTTGCGATCGCAGGTATTGGAGATTTTAGATTAGATTGGTGATCAGAAGCTTTCAGCGCGAGAGCGTACCTGTTGGCTGCACAGTGAGACAGCGCTGCCCAAAGTAAAGTTGTTGGAGTGCCGAACACAGCAGAAGGGCAACAATAGGAGGACAAATTAGTCATTGGTCATTGGTCATTGGTCATTAGTCATTGGTCATTGGTCATTGGTCATTGGTTATTGGTTATTGGTTATTTACAAAGGACAAATGACAAATGACAAGTTGGTACTAGAAAAGCTGTCCTCCTCAAGGCGGTTTACCATAAGGTAGCTTCCTGCTGATAGCTAAAATAAACCTAAAATCTCAGAATCCACGTGCTAAATTTGTCTCAAAATGGGTGTTCTGTGTGGGTTGCTTCTTCGAGTGAAGGGCTGCTAACGCCGACTGCTGTTGCCCTTGGCAAGTTTGATGGTGTTCATCTTGGTCATCAAAGGGTAATTCAACCAGTCTTGCACGCTGGTAGTCAGCAGTCAAAGGCAGATCAACAACTAACAACAGACAACGGACAACTGGCAAATCAAGAATATACCTACTCAACAGTTGTCACCTTTGACCCCCATCCACAGGAGTTTTTTACAGGGCAACCCCGGACTTTGTTAACGCCACTGGATGAAAAAGTCCAACAATTGCGATCGCTTGGGGTAGAGCAACTGGTACTACTACCCTTTGACAAAGAATTGTCTGCTTTGACCCCTGAAGAATTTGTCGAAAAAATTCTCGTGCAACAACTGCGATGCCAGCAAATTAGTATCGGGCAGGATTTTTGTTTTGGTAAAAAGCGCAGTGGTACTGCTAAAGATTTGCAATTAATCGCCGCTAAACACAATATCCCCGTTACCATCGTACCCTTGCAAACTTATACAGGTGATTTGCCCACCCAAAACAGTTGTGTCAGTACAACTCCGACTCAAGATACCCGCATTAGCACTTCACTGATTCGCCAAAGCCTTGAACACGGCGATATCAAAAACGCAAATCTTCTACTAGGACGCCCCTATACTCTTCTTGGTGATGTCGTTCAAGGTCAACAATTGGGCAGAACCATTGGCTTTCCCACCGCCAACCTGCAATTACCAAAAGAAAAGTTTCTGCCCCGCCAAGGAGTTTACGCTGTCCGCGTTTTCAATATCAGTGAAACATTAGATGCCGCTCCTAGTGAGAGCTTGGGCGTAATGAATATCGGTAATCGCCCAACTGTAAACGGTACTTATTCATCTGCGGAAGTACATTTATTCGATTGGTATGGTGATTTGTATGGCAAAAAATTGGCTGTGCAGCTAGTTAAATTTTTGCGCCCTGAACAAAAATTTCCTTCTCTAGAAGCCTTGAAAACACAAATTCAACTTGACTGCGTTGTTGCTAAAGAAGTTTTGAGTGCTAGAGCGTAAAGTAAAAGTTAGGAGTTAAGAGTTAGGAGTTCTGAGTGGGAACAATGTATTTAGGGAAATTGAGCATTGGGAAGAATTTAGTTCCCATTCCCCAATCCCTACTCCCTACTCCCCACTCCCCACTCCCCACACCGCATGAGAGAAAAAATTGACGCTCTAACACAAAATCTAGCTCTTACCATCGTTGGCAAAGCTGAGGCAATACGCTTAGTGCTAGTCGCCCTGCTAGGTAATGGTCATGCCCTCCTAGAAGATGTCCCTGGTGTTGGTAAAACCCTGCTCGCTAAATCCCTAGCTCGTTCAGTGGATGGGAAGTTTCAACGGCTACAATGTACCCCCGATTTACTGCCAACTGACATCACTGGCACCAACATCTGGAATCCAAAAAGCGGCGAATTTACTTTTCTTCCTGGGCCAGTCTTTGCCAATGTGTTACTAGCTGACGAAATCAACCGCGCTACGCCCCGCACTCAGTCAGCTTTGCTGGAAGTAATGGAAGAACATCAGGTAACAGTCGATGGTGTCTCTCGTGCAGTTCCTCAGCCCTTCTTTGTGATTGCTACTCAAAACCCTATCGAGTATCAAGGTACTTTTCCTCTGCCGGAAGCGCAAATGGATCGGTTTATGTTATCGCTGAGTTTGGGCTATCCTTCTGAGGCAGAAGAACTCCAAATGCTGCAAAATCTCCAAAATGGTGTGAAGGTTGCTGATTTGCAGCCTTGTATTACCTTGGCAGAAGTACAGGAATTGCGTTATTTCTGCTCTCAAGTCAGAGTAGCAACTTCCTTGCAACAGTACATCCTCGAATTGGTGCGAGCAACACGCCAAGATGAGGAAATAGCCCTTGGTGTCAGTCCGCGTGGCACATTAGCATTACAACGGGCTGTCCAAGCGTTAGCTTTTCTGTTGGGACGTGATTATGCCATTCCCGATGATGTGAAATTTCTCGTCCCTCACGTTCTTTGCCATCGCCTCATTCCTAGAGGAGGACGTAATGCAAGAACTGTTGTTGAGCGATTATTGCGATCGCTTCCTATTCCTTAATATAAAAAAGGTAGACAACAGTTGATTCTAAGTTTTGACCTAATTGCTTTCTTTTGACAATGCTACTAACAGAACCTGAAATTCAACAAGTTCTAGACCAAGCTAAAGCTGCTTTTCCCAACTTGATTAACTGGGAATACAATAATGAAAAAAATGAGGAGTATTTTGGCTTTTCTATGTGGGGAGAGTTTGTTCAGAACCCTGAAGTGCTAATGCCGCGAAGTTTTTTTATCACACTCGATACTTATGAAGATAAATGGCAAGGATGTTTAACCATAGGGCAACACAGCTATCTTTGGTCAAGTGCTGATTTCGGTGATGCCCACTTGCTAGATACGGAACCAAGTGAAACTTTAGAAAAGGCAATTACAGTATTGAAAGCAAAAATGGTAGAACTGTTGGCAGCTTTTTCCGTAGTTGTTTAGGAGAGGCAGTTATGAGCAACTCAAGATCCGGCTCATAACTGCCGTTGCTTTATAGAGATTCGTCCTAATGCATCTAAAAGCCTTCAAATGTTACTACAAGTATTTTGCTACTAACGATTTATTTCAAATCTGACCGAGAAGATATTGCTGCAAATGAAATCCGAGATATTTTAGCCGATTTTTATGGTGAGTCAGGTTAAAACTACCAGGATATTTTTATTTGTATGGTCAGTAGTGCGCTGAATAGACATTTATATTACTGTTGTGGATGTGAAAGATGGGTTGCTCACCGAAACTACTTACGCCAAATCTGAAACACTGCCAATACTGCGTAAGTCCTATGATTAGCACAAGCGCCACTTCTAAATATTTGGGAATGTGAGGAATGTCAATTTTTGTTAAGCGCAAAACCCGCGATGGCGATCGCCAAGCGTTACACCAAAGCGCCGAACGCCAATTCAAACGCCAATTTTTTGGTTTACTTTTGGTAATTGTAACGTGGAGTTTAGCTATGGGCTGGCTTTTAGCCTTGGCAACTAACGCCCAAAGTGCTACTCCCACCGCCGAAATTGGTACTGTTGACGTAGTACCTGGACAGTACCAACTAGGGCAAGAACTATATTTAGAAAACTGCTCGACGTGCCACATCGGTTTACCACCAGCCGTTTTACCCACCCAAACTTGGAAAAATCTCCTGCAAGACTCGCAGCACTACGGCGCACAACTCAAGCCTTTAGTCGATCCGCCACGTATTTTGGTGTGGAAATATCTTTCGACTTTTTCGCGTGTCCAGCTAGACGACGAAGAAACACCCTATCGCGTCAACAACTCACGTTATTTCAAAGCTTTGCATCCAGGAGTCAAGTTACCACGTCCCGTCCAGATTAGCAGTTGTGTTAGCTGTCATCCCAGTGTTAATGATTACAATTTCCGCCGCCTGACAGCAGAGTCAAAGTGAGGAGTTAGAAGTACAGACGCGATTAATCGCGTCTGTACAGGAGTGAGGAGTTGAAAAGTTCATAACTTATAACTCCTAACTCCTAACTCTATTCCCCCTCTCCCTCTTCTCTGCCTCCATCTGGGAGCATAATGATAGTATGAAGAAAGACTAAATATAAGATAAGAGTTAAAACCAATCGTTTAGAAAACTAATAGACTAGTTTTTCTCCGGTTTTTGAGGTAATTCTCATTTCACACCCATCCACGACTAAGACGGTTGGGTTAAATGTTTATAATCAATGCCGATCCTTAATCCCCATCCCTTGATTCAGTTCTATAATCTGCCATGCTAAAACTTTTGTTGGGCGACCCCAACGCTCGTAAGCTTAAAAAATACCAACCTTCTGTTACTGAAATTAACCTTTTAGAGGAAGAAATTAAAGTTCTTTCCGATGATGAGTTAAAAGGTAAAACCGCCGAATTTAAACAACGGCTTGCCAAAGGCGAAATTCTGGATGACCTATTGCCAGAAGCTTACGCGGTTGTCCGGGAAGCAGGACGGCGAGTGTTAGGCTTGCGGCACTTTGATGTCCAACTCCTTGGCGGGATCATTTTGCATATAGGGCAAATTGCCGAAATGAAAACTGGCGAGGGTAAAACATTAGTCGCTACCTTGCCGAGTTACTTAAATGCCCTCACTGGTAAAGGTGTACACGTCATCACCGTCAACGATTACTTGGCTCGTCGGGATGCGGAATGGATGGGACAGGTGCATCGATTCTTGGGGCTGAGTGTGGGGCTAATCCAGGCAAGTATGACTCCCAGCGATCGCCAGAAAAATTACGACTGTGATATCACTTATGTTACCAACAGTGAGATCGGGTTTGACTACCTGCGGGACAACATGGCGACATCAATGGCAGATGTGGTGCAACGCCCGTTCAATTATTGCGTAATTGACGAGGTAGATTCGATTTTAATTGATGAAGCGCGGACACCACTAATTATTTCCGGGCAGGTAGAAAGACCTACAGAAAAGTATCTACAAGCTGCTGAAATCGCATTCACACTCAAAAAAGACGAGCATTACGATGTAGATGAAAAAGCTCGTAACGTGCTATTGACAGATGAAGGCTTTGCTGAATCCGAAAATCTTTTGGGAGTCACAGATTTATTTGACCCTGAAGATCCTTGGGCACACTTCGTTTTCAATGCGATTAAAGCCAAAGAACTTTTCCTTAAGGACGTAAATTACATCGTCCGCAATGGAGAAGTGGTAATTGTGGATGAATTTACCGGTCGGGTGCTACCCGGACGGCGTTGGAGTGATGGACTACACCAGGCAATTGAAGCCAAAGAACACGAAGAAATTCAGCCAGAAACTCAAACTCTAGCGACAATTACTTATCAAAATATGTTCTTGCTGTATCCAAAATTAGGTGGAATGACCGGAACAGCCAAAACGGAAGAACCAGAGTTTGAAAAAATTTACAAACTGGAAGTCGCGGTAATTCCCACCAATCAAACCAGAAGACGCGAAGACTTGTCGGATATGGTCTTTAAGACAGAAAAAGGCAAGTGGGATGCGATCGCTAAAGAATGTGCCGAAATGCACGAACTTGGCAGACCTGTATTAGTAGGAACCACTAGCGTAGAAAAATCCGAACTTCTCAGCCGACTGCTGAAACAACTGGAGATTCCCCACGAGTTACTCAACGCCCGACCGGAAAACGTCGAGCGTGAGGCGGAAATTGTCGCCCAAGCCGGACGAAAAGGTGCTGTTACCATTGCTACCAACATGGCTGGTAGAGGTACAGATATCATCCTCGGTGGAAATTCCGAATACATGGCACGTCTGAAACTGCGGGAATACTTCATGCCCCGCATCGTCATGCCAGAAGACGAAGATAGCTTTGGCTCTCAAAGACCAGCCGGATTGCCAACAGGACATGGTGGTGGTCAAGGTTTTGTCCCTGGGAAAAAAGTCAAAACTTGGCGGGCTTCACCAGAAATTTTCCCCACCCAGTTGACAAAAGAAACAGAAAAACTACTTAAAGATGCAGTAGAAATTGCGGTGCGTGAGTATGGCGATCGCAGTCTACCGGAATTGGAAGCAGAAGACAAGGTAGCGATCGCCGCAGAAAAAGCTCCCATTGATGACCCCGTGATTCAGAAACTGCGAGAAGCTTACAACCGCGTTAAGCAGGAATACGAACAATTTACTACCCGCGAACATAATGAAGTCGTGGAAATCGGCGGTTTGCACGTAACTGGTACAGAACGCCATGAATCGCGGCGCATTGATAACCAGTTGCGGGGACGCGCCGGAAGACAAGGCGACCCTGGAACCACGAGATTCTTCCTCAGTTTAGAGGATAACTTATTGCGGATTTTTGGTGGCGATCGGGTTGCTGGGTTAATGAATGCTTTCCAAGTAGAAGAAGATATGCCCATCGAATCTGGGATGCTCACCCGCAGTTTGGAAGGCGCACAGAAAAAAGTTGAAACCTATTACTACGACACTCGGAAGCAGGTGTTTGAGTATGATGAGGTGATGAATAATCAACGTCGTGCTATTTATGCTGAACGCCGCCGGGTGTTAGAAGGGCAAGACTTGAAAGAACAGGTAATCAAGTACGCCGAAAAAACGATGGATGACATCGTTGACTACTACATCAACGTAGACTTGCCCTCGGAAGAGTGGGAGTTAGAAAAGTTGGTTGAGAAAGTCAAAGAATTCGTCTATCTGTTAGCGGATTTGCAGCCTAGTCAATTAGAGGATATGTCTGTTAGTGAGATTAAAGCTTTCCTCCACGAACAGGTGCGAATTGCTTACGACCTCAAAGAAGCGCAGATTGACCAAGTTCAACCCGGATTGATGCGCCAAGCTGAACGCTTTTTTATCTTGCAACGCATTGATACGTTGTGGCGGGAACACCTGCAACAAATGGATGCCTTGCGCGAATCGGTGGGATTACGTGGTTATGGGCAAAAAGACCCGTTGATTGAGTATAAGAGCGAGGGTTACGAATTGTTCTTGGATATGATGGTGAATATCCGCCGAGATGTGGTGTATTCGTTGTTTATGTTCCAGCCGCAGCCTCAGCAGATGGTACAGGCTTCGTCTGAGATGGTGTAGGAAGTTAGAAAAAATATTTCACGCAGAGACGCAGAGGCGCAGAGAGTGCTTTTGCGTCTTTGTGTTTTAAGGTGCCTCTCAAAAATATTTTGTTTTCAGGAGTTTGCTGAAATGGGTAAGCTGATACTGCCAAATCTTCAGGGTAAGCAAATGGGACAAGTAATAGTTACCCTCACTGTCACGAATCGAATTGATCAAGTTTTGGCACAGCGAGGCTTTATTTCTCCAGATGAAGTTCGCTCTTATATTCTGGATAATGTTTTAGTTGATACGATCGCAACTTTGCTGTGTTTACCTGCTAGCATTATTAGTCAACTAGGTTTAGTCCAAGGTGGAGAAGCCCAGGTAGAGACTGCGGCTGGAGTGCAGCAGGGGCGGATTTTCCGAGATGTGGAACTTAGTATTGGAGAACGCCAAGGAACTTTTGATTGTTTGGAACTTACAGAAGTACCCTATGCCCTTTTGGGTGTAACGCCAATGGAAGTTTTAGGGTTAGAACCAGACCTTAAAAATCGGAAGTTGCGGGTTTTGCCGATGAATTCTGAGCAAACTTATTTGAGTGTATTGTAAGCGATCGCTTATACTTAGCTTAGTTTTGGGGTTGTCTGTAATGCGATCGCAAAGTAAAGTAGTTTATCTCAACGGTTAAAATGCGCTTTTTTGGTCAGGTTAACCAGTAAATTAGAGGTAGGGTGTCATAAAATAAACTAAATCAAAGCGATGTCTAACGACAAGCCGCAAGCCGTTTGCGCTTCTCATCTTGCATCTATCGTCGGTGAAGAAAATGCTGTTTGCCTTTGGGAAAATATCGAATTAAGTCAGCAAAAACGTATCCAACAGGCTGTAGCTTCTGGAAATTATCCCAGTTGTATCGTTTATCCCCGTACCCAACAACAGCTAGCCGCAGTCATCGCCACGGCTCATAGTAATAACTGGCGCGTACTCCCCTGCGGTAGTGGTAGTAAACTTAGCTGGGGCGGTTTAGCTAAGGGCATTGATGTCGTAGTTAGTACACAACGTATTAACCAACTAATTGAACACGCTGTTGGCGATTTGACAATCACAGTAGAAGCTGGGATGAAGTTTTCTCATCTCCAAGCACTCTTGGCAAAATCGCGGCAATTTCTTGCCCTTGACCCCACAGCACCAGAGTCAGCAACTATTGGCGGTATTGTTGCCACAGGTGATACAGGTTCTCTGCGGCAACGTTATGGTAGTGTGCGCGACCAGTTACTAGGTATTACCTTTGTGCGTGCTGATGGACAAGTCGCCAAAGCTGGGGGAAGAGTAGTCAAAAATGTGGCCGGATATGATTTGATGAAGTTGTTTACTGGGTCTTACGGCACATTAGGCTTCATTAGTCAACTAACCTTTCGGGTGTATCCGCTACCGGAGGCATCGGGGACAGTGGTACTAACTGGCACGGCGGAGGCTGTATCTCAAGCGGCTGATATCCTTCGAGGTTCGGCGTTAACACCAGTCCAGGCTGATTTGTTATCAACTAGATTGGTATCTAGTTTAGGCTTGGGTCAAGGGCTGGGATTAATCGCCCGTTTTCAAAGTATTAGTGAGAGTGTTAAAGAACAGTCAAGTCGAGTTTTGGAAGTAGGGCAAAAGTTAGGTTTGGATGGGGCAATTTTTGCAGATGGTGATGAAGCTAATCTATGGCAGAGATTGCAAGAACGAATACATACTGCTGCTACAGAATCGGTAATTACCTGTAAAATAGGAGTGTTACCTACTGCGGCTGTGGAGATTTTAGCTGAGGTAGAGTTGGGTTTGATTCATATAAGTAGTGGTTTAGGTTTGTTACAATTAGAGGATAAAAATCAGGTTTTGAAAGTGCGCGATCGCACTCAAGCTTACAATGGTTTTTTAACAATTTTGTCAGCACCAGTGGCAGTTAAAGAACAAATAGATGTTTGGGGTTATACGGGTAATGCTTTGCCGATGATGCGCCGTATTAAAGAACAGTTTGATAGTAATAATATTTTAAGTCCTGGTCGGTTTGTGGGTGGGATTTAGTTTTAACAAACCGCCAAGGACGCTTAGAACGCCAAGGAAGAGGGGAAAAGAAATCATTATGCAAGTTTCAGAAAATTCTGTTAATAATACAGCTAGTTTAAAGAATCTGAAGGGGTTTGATGAGAGTCAGCCGCCTGACCCGAAGTTGATTGATAGTTGTGTACATTGTGGCTTTTGTCTCGCAACTTGTCCGAGTTATCGGGTGCTTGGCAAAGAGATGGATTCTCCTAGAGGACGCATCTATTTAATGGATGCAATTAATCAGGGTGAAATTGCTCTGAATACAGCAACGGTAGAACATTTTGATTCTTGTTTAGGGTGTCTTGCTTGTGTGAGTACTTGTCCTTCTGGTGTGCAGTATGACAAGTTAATTTCTGCAACTCGTCACCAAATTGAACGGAATTATCCTCGCAGTTTGCCAGACAAATTGTTTCGTCAACTAATATTTTCTTTGTTTCCCTATCCCAATCTTTTACGATTTTTATTAGTTCCGTTGTTAGTTTATCAAAAGTTGGGGTTTCCTAAATTTTTTCGCGCTACGGGTTTACTCAAAAAAATATCGCCCCGTTTGGCAGCAATGGAGTCAATTCTACCAGAAGTTACTCTCAAATCTTTTCAAGATAATTTGCCCACTGTCATCCCCGCTCAAGGTGAAAAGCGTTACCGAGTCGGGGTAATTTTGGGTTGCGTACAACGGTTGTTTTTCTCTTCAGTGAATGAAGCGACGGTGCGAGTTTTAACGGCGAATGGTTGTGAAGTTGTCATTCCGAAATCTCAAGGTTGTTGTGCGGCGCTTCCCGAACACCAAGGACAAACAGAACAGGCGAAAGCTTTAGCAAGGCAGATGATTGATAGTTTTGCTAATACTGATGTAGATTTTGTAATTATCAACGCTGCTGGTTGTGGTCATACTTTGAAAGAATACGGTCACATTTTAAAAGATGATCCAGAATATTGGGAAAAGGCGAAGGATTTTGCCGCTAAAGTTAAAGATGCTCAAGAGTTTTTGGCAACCGTTGGATTAACAGCGAAACTTTCACCATTGACTGATAAACCCTTGAATTTGGTTTATCAAGATGCTTGTCATTTATTGCATGGCCAAAAGATTAGCGTACAACCGCGTCAGGTATTGCGACAAATTCCAGGGGTAAAGTTGACAGAACCAATAGACGCGGCTTTGTGTTGTGGTAGCGCTGGGGTTTACAATATGCTGCAACCGGAAGTAGCTGATGAATTGGGTCAGCAAAAAGTACAGAATTTGTTAAATACTGGTGCTGAGTTAATTGCTTCTGCTAATCCGGGGTGTACTTTGCAAATTACGAAACATTTGCAATTACAAGGTAAGAAGATTTCAGTTATTCACCCGATGGAGTTGTTAGATTATTCGATTCGGGGTGAAAAGTTGAAATTGTCATAAATGAGGGTGCGTTAGGCTTTTTTCTAAGCTTATTCTCTGTAATCCGTTCCCTTAGTAGTTTACTAGGACTTGTATAGCGGTTCCCATTCAGATGCGGTAGAACGTTATATCCCCAGGGCTATTTCATTCTCATCTAGCCCGCCTCAGAATGAATTCTGAGTCTAATAGCGAAAGTCGTCTAAAGACGACTGAAAAAAGGTTATAGTCCGTTTTAACGGACTTTAGCTATTAGCCTGGAACTTTAGTTCTGGGC
>JBBSCU010000111.1:0-16369 GCA_038249935.1 Chroococcales cyanobacterium | reverse complement strand
CAGGCAAACTTTGTTAGCTGTAACTTCCAATCGTTAGGTTTTTTGGTGCTCACGTTAAAATCTATGTCAGACGATCGCCTAGTTGTCTCAGAAGAAAAAAGCACAGTGGCTTCATCTTGCCTAATTGCGATACCTACGGTGGGCTGCGCCTACGCAACTTGACAGTTAAAGATAAAAGTATATGTAATTCCTCACAGAACTGGTAGAATCACCATATTCTTGATAAAGAATATGAGGTTTTTGGGTGTTTGCAACTAGATATGTGTAGTCATCCAGTATGATAAACACTATATAACTGTATTCACATCAATTAACTGTAGATTTAGCGGAGAAAACGGAATGAATTTGTGGCAACGTTCACTTAAAAGGTTACAAGCGATGCCTCTGGCGGGCTACGCCTACGCTGAACATAGAACCAATCGGTTCAGACTAAATTCGCTCAAAGGCTTTGTATCACTCTTTTTAGTAGGTACTGTTTTGAGTGTGGCACTTGCCGCTTGCTCCGGTGGAACTGGGACTAATTCTTCCCCAGAAAACCCTACTGCTAGTCCTGTGGCTGCAACCAAGGATAACGTTGAATTAACTCTTGTGTCCTTTGCAGTTACCAAAGCAGCTCACGAAGCCATCATTCCCAAGTTTGTTGAACAGTGGAAAAAAGATCATAACCAAACTGTCACCTTCAAGCAAAGCTATGGTGGTTCTGGTTCCCAAACTCGCGCCGTTATCGATGGTTTGGAAGCAGATGTTGTTCACTTGGCACTAGCTGGAGACACATCAAAGATTGAAAAGGCTGGATTGATTGAGCCAGGATGGGAGAAAGAAGTTCCTAATAATGGTATTGTCTCCAAATCTGTAGCAGCATTAGTCACACGTCCAGGAAATCCCAAAAACATCAATACCTGGGAAGATTTATCTAAAGACGGTATAAAACTAATTACAGCTGATCCTAAAACATCAGGAGTTGCTCGCTGGAATTTCTTAGCTCTTTGGAATTCAGTGATTAAAACTGGTGGAGATGATGCTAAAGCCACTGAGTTTGTTACCAAAGTCTACAATAATGTACCATTACTAACTAAAGATGCCCGTGAAGCTACTGATGCCTTTTTCAAGCAGGGTCAAGGTGATGTCCTGATTAACTATGAAAATGAGATTATTTTAGCAGAACAAAAGGGTCAAAAGTTAACTGCGATCGTCCCTGATGTGAATATCTCCATCGACAATCCCGTTGCTGTGGTAGATAAAAACGTTGATAAACACGGCAACCGGGAAGTTGCTGAAGGTTTTGTCAAATATCTATATACTCCAGAGGCACAACAAGAGTTTGCCAAATTGGGATTCCGACCTGCGGATGAGACTTTGACCTTAAGTAAGGAAGTTGCAGATAAATTTCCCAAGGTGAAAACTCTAGGTACTGTTGCAGAATTTGGTGGTTGGGAAGCAATTGATAAAAAGTTCTTCGCAGATGGAGCAATTTTTGACCAGATTCAAGCCCAAAAGAAACGGTAATTCATAATTCATAATTGAAGGACAGAGCAACTAATTTAATTACAAATTACGAATACTGATGAAAAACTTCTTGTAAATATTTTTGACTATGACTGTATCTCCTTCTGTGGAAGTTGAAGGCAAAACGCCATTCTGGAAAACATTGCAGCAGGTTCCTTGGACTTGGCGAATCACCATTGCATACCTAACGGTGATGTTATTTATCCCGATAATTGCCATGTTCCTGAAAGCAAGTACGGAAACTCCGGCAAGATTTTGGGCGATCGCAACTAGTGATATCGCATTAGCTACATATAATGTCACCTTTGTCACGGCAATATTTGCTGCCTTACTCAATGGTGTTTTTGGTACTTTGATTGCCTGGGTTTTGGTTCGCTACGACTTTCCCTTAAAACGCTTGATTGATGCCACAGTAGATTTACCCTTTGCACTGCCAACATCGGTAGCAGGGCTAACTCTGGCAACAGTTTACAGCGATAATGGCTGGATAGGTTCACTACTAGCACCACTGGGAATTAAAGTATCTTTTACCCGCACGGGAGTAGCAGTAGCAATGATATTTATCTCACTACCTTTTATTGTGAGAACTGTGCAACCTGTGCTTCAGGAAATGGAACACGAAATTGAAGAAGCGGCTTGGTGTTTAGGTGCTTCTCAATGGCAGACTTTCTGGAAAGTGATTTTGCCGCCTTTATTTCCGACAATTTTAACTGGTGTTGCCTTGGGTTTCTCCCGTGCAGTTGGAGAGTATGGTTCGACTGTAATTATCTCTTCCAATACGCCTTATCAAGATTTGATCGCACCTGTGCTAATTTTCCAGCGATTAGAACAGTATGACTATTCTGGTGCAACAGTAATTGGCATAGTTTTACTATTAATTTCATTAGTAATGCTATTAGCAATTAATTTCTTACAAGCATGGGCAAGGCAATATGACAGTAGATAAGCCAAGTTTTCACTCATCTGCATCTGATACACATACACCCAAGGTTAAAGAGCAGAAAAGTTGGGTGCCAATAGTTTTAATTAGTGTAGCGATCGCTTATTTAGCTTTGGTTCAATACATCCCGTCAATTAACGTTTTTGTCCAAGCCTTCAGCAAGGGATTTGCGCCATTTCTGTCTAACTTGACACGCCCAGCCTTTCTCCATGCAGCTTGGTTGACACTGTTGCTAGCTTTGATTTCTCTACCTGTAAATACTGTATTTGGATTGTGTGCAGCTTGGGCGATCGCACGTCATAAATTCCCTGGACGCGCCATAGTTTTGAGCATAATTGACTTGCCCTTTTCAATCTCGCCTGTAGTCGCAGGATTGATGATTGTGCTACTTTACGGACGCACTGGATGGTTTGGCCCTTGGCTCCAAGCACATGATATCAAGATTGTCTTTGCCTTTCCAGGTATGCTGCTGGCTACAGCCTTCGTAAGTATGCCCTTTGTGGCGCGGGAAGTGATTCCTGTTTTAGAGGAATTTGGCAAAGATCAAGAAGAAGCCGCTAGAACTCTAGGGGCAAAAGATTGGCAGATATTTTGGCGCGTCACCTTGCCCAGTATCCGCTGGGGCTTACTCTACGGTTTAATTTTGACCAATGCCAGAGCAATGGGTGAATTCGGGGCAGTTTCGGTAGTATCTGGCAACATTGCTGACGAAACCCAGAGCCTACCACTGTTTGTAGAAGAGGCTTACAAACAATACGAAACTGAAGCTGCCTTTTCTGCGGCTGTACTTTTAGCGCTGCTAGCAGTAGTAACCTTGGTGCTGAAGGAGATTCTGGAACGGAAAACCCGCATTAAAGATGTTGAATAGGTATGGGGTATTTCCCCCACTCTCTAATCCCAATCCCTTTGAAAGTGACAATCATGGCTAGTGACAATACACTTACCAATAAACGGATTCGCCTCAGAATTCCCAAAGACTATCACCAGGAACCTGTGATTTCTCGCCTAGTATCTGACTATAGTCTGACTATAAATATTACCGCAGCAATTTTGGGAGCAAATGCGATCGGTGATGGTTGGTTTGACCTTGAATTACAAGGAACAGATGTACAAATTCAGAATGGGTTAACTTATCTCCACGACTTGGAGTTAGAAGTCTGGGACGACACTAAAGCAAGTGATTGGTAAGTAGCCCAATAGACAGGGGGCGCACAGCTAGTTGTAAGCTCCCTACTAAAGATTTGTACAAAAAACAGTGTAAGTCTTCGGTTAAACTAGGGCTTTTAAAAAGCCCCCACCATACTCCTCTTTGCAATTGCTTATGGGTTGTTTACAAAAGGATATACCAAATCCCGTTATTATTTTCTCGTAAAATCCGGTATCTTTGCCTAACAAATTCCAGCATTTTTGGGAAATTCTTTTTGATGGTAGCCTGCTGAACATAATCAATAAAGATATAAGGAGGCTTTGATGAATCTAACTGCTCTAGAAGTTTTGGCCATTGCTCAGGTAGAAAATATTCAAGCGCCCAACCACGTAGTGATGTTGCTTGAGTACGACCAGAGAAGTAGTAAATAGATGGATCGCCAGCTACATAAATCTCACCAGGAAGACTTGTTTTTTGAGAGATAATCTCAGCCTCTGAGCGGAGGGATGAATAAATTGGTCTAAAGACAGTTTGATATTTTAAACGTGTATCTTCTGTTAAAGCAAAGTTGTTTTGAACTAGGACAGCACTTTTTTTTGCAAGATTATATATCAAAGGTGATAAAAATAAAAGTAATATCATAATTATAGTAATTCGGGAACTCAATTCTTTTAAAGGTTGCCATAAGACATCTAATCCTTTAGTTGCCAAAATACCTACAGGTACAAACAATAGTAAATAGTGGTACTCCCACAATAACGAACGTTGTAGAAAAATAACACCTAAACCAGAAATACACCAAAGAAAAAGTAACAAAGTCAATAAACTTTTACCCTTCCGCATGGATACATCTATTGTAAGAATACCCAATAAAAGTAAAGGTGAAAAACTTTGTAAGAACCATTTTATTCCCGAAATCAGATTACTTTTATTAAATACAAAATTAGCAATAATCTGAGGTGGATATAAAAAGAATGTCTGATATAAAATTGATAAACTATCAAACCAAGCAAAGTAGCTAACAACAGATAGAATAGGCAATATAATCCCTATAAAAATTGGAAGACAGATTTCTACAAAAACTTTTTTAATTTTATGTCGTTTTGTTAATACAGAATATATCAAGAGAGTTACCCAAAACGAAAGTAATATTAGCAAAAATAGAAATTTAAATACGAGGACAATTCCACCAACAAAGCCTGACAGTAAAAGTAGGAAAAATCTTTGCTTCCCTTCATATTTAAAAGATTGATGAGTCAGCCAAAGACAAATGAATAAAGGAAAACCAACCAGTGCCTCCACTTGAGTAAGATGCCAAGCCCCTGAAACCGTATAGTAAACGCCAACCGTTAGCAAAGGTACTAGACTTGCGATTATCTGATGCCGAAAATAGCTTTTGAGACTCAGCAACAATATTATAGAAAAAAACACCATGTAAATAAGTTCAAAGAGATGGATACCAATCTCATTGAAACCAAATAAAGTTCCCGCCAAAAAATAAAAATAAAAAATCCCTGGTTGCTTTATATCCCAAAAATCACGATAGAGTACCTTTCCTTGTTGCATCTCCAAAGCACCTAGTCTAAAAAATGCTTGATCTCCATCAAATGCAAAAGGTAAATGTATAAGACCAATCATCACAATCACAATTAAAACTAGAAAGTCAAGTCTATTTAATTTAGGAATACTAATCATAAAATCTTATAATCCAAACTTCAGCGATTATCCTACACTGAATTAATATTCTACCAGAGTTATAGAGTAAGGCGATTTTGGGAGATGAACTTAAAGTTTGTGCGATCGCAGCAACACTGACTGCCAACTTGGGAATATAATTATGCATCACAACTAATGAGATTGCTTACTAGTACACCACGGCGAAATTCTGGTGGTTTATCCGGTAGAATTACTCCCAGGCGATGCAGAGTTTAAGGGCTATGAGGAAGTAATTATTCAAGGTATTTTACTCAATTCCAGAAGATTTGGGGTCAGCCGTAATCACGCTTAGTCCTAGTCCGCTAATTCACATCTGCTAGTATAGTTACACTAATTTTTTATGAAACAGTTATTGCTTTTTATTGCAATAAACTTGACTCTAAACTCTAAATGGAGATATCAGAATTGAGTTGGATGGTTTTTTCTTACTCTCTCCCTTCTAAGTCATCTTCTAGTCCTCGTGTTGCGTTGTGGCGGCGATTACGACGAATAGGAGCCATCTCTCTCAAAGGCGGTATTAACGTCCTACCCGCCCGTGACGAATGCATTGAAGCGTTTCAATGGCTAGCGCAGGAAGTACAACAGGCAAAGGGTGAAGCCTTGATTATGCAGGTAGAGCGATTTGAGGGATTGGCAGATGAGGAAATCATTGAACTATTTCGTACTGCCAAGAGTGAAGAGTATCAAGAAATTGAAACTCAAGCGATTGAACTGGAAAAAGCTCTTGGCGGTAACTCTAGGTTGGAAGAACGTAGCAGTTTGCTTGAAACCTTAGAAAAACTGCGGAAACAACACTCCGAGATTGCCCGTGTGGACTTTTTTGATTGTCCCGATGGACAGCGTGTAACAACTATATTGAACCGTGTTGCTCAGGCACTCTCTGCGAGTGTATCTGCGGCAGTAGAGATTCCTCATACAGCGATCGCTCAATACCAAGATAAGCAATGGGTTACTAGACCTAGACCATACATAGACCGCCTAGCGTGCATCTGGCTAATTCGTCGATTCGTCAATCCAAATGCCGTGCGTGCGAAGCTCACAGCCATTCATGCGATCGCCCTTGTCTCTATGCTGACGAGTACCCTGCTCTTAACCAGCTATACAAGGACTTCTCCCAAAAGGTTTTTAAGAAGTTTAGCGATCGCCTACGGTGGGGCGTAGCCCATCGCAAACCTCGTATCTTACCTAAATCATCCCCATGACTAAGACTGTAGCTTCTACCTTAACTTTAAACAGTCTGTACACAGTGGGTTTCCTCGCCCGTGCTTCTTATGCCTTAGCTCGTACCCCAGTATTGGCTTTGTTTGCTGCTGCTTTAGGAGCAGGGCCAGAAGCGATTGGCTTTGCTGTAGCTATCTCCACTATCACCGGTATATTCTTTAAAATGCCTGCGGGTGTCCTCTCCGATGTTATCGGCAGAACGCGCACCCTATTCATCGGTTTAGTAGTCTTTGCAGTAGTTCCCTTAGCTTACCTGCTTGTATCCAACTATATCGGGTTAGTGGTAGTACGTTTCTTACATGGATTTGCGACGGCAGTTTATGGGCCTGTAGTGATGGCGGTCGTGGTGAGTGTTGCCGGGAACAGAAAAGCAGAGATGCTCTCTTGGTTCTCGTCAATTACTATTGTGGGCAATTTGATTGGTGCGCCACTGACCGCCTGGGACGACAACCTCTACTGTTTTGGGGAATGTTTGCCTGTGCTATTCCCTTTGCCCTCATTCCCTGGTTCCAAAACTATGCTGTGCTGTTAGTTTTAGCGGCTGTGTTTGGAGTCGGGGAAGCTGTAGTGACTTCTTCAGCAGCAGCACTGGTAGCGGATTTTTGCAGTGAAAGCAATCTAGGGTCAGCGATGGGAACCTTTGGCACAATCTTCGATGTGGGACACGCAACAGGCCCTCTACTGGCAGGTTTTTTGATTAGCTGGTCTGGAGGCGAGGACTTCCGACTATCGTTTGCGCTGATATCAGGAATTCTGATTTTGGCAGCATTGGCTTTTCAGATTGGTATGCGAGAAAAACCCGTAAGCGGTTGAAGAACAGATTTAATCGATAATAAAAGGAGAGAATTGCAATGCAGACTGAAATTACCAACGAAACTGGTTTGATTCCCCTACAAGCTGATACCAGTCTTTTAAAAGATCCTAAAAAGTTCAGCAATGGCGACCTTAAAAGCCTGGAAGATATAGCTCAATTCAATCCCCGTTTCTTTGTTCGGCGGCGAATTTTCGTTACTGATTCGATGCATTTCAATATTTACTGCGTTGAGCCTGGACAATCCAACCCCTTGCATAAGCACTCAGAAAGTGACGAGATTTGCTACTTTGTGCAAGGAACAGGAGATGTGATTGTTGGTGATGAGATTGCTGCTGTGAAAGCTGGGGACTCAGTTCATATTCCTAAAGATGTAGGACATGAAATTATTAACACAGGTACAGAAAGAATGATTGTGGTTTTAGCTCAGTCTCCTCTTCCCTGCGCTCATGAGAAAGTACCTAACCCGCCATCCGAGTTTCGCCGTGTTGAGCTAAATCACTAAACTCTTTTTTATCGGTTTGAAAGAACTAAATCGCTGAAAGCCTTTCGGAGCTTTATTTTCCAGTTTTTTCCGACTGCAATTAACGGTTCTAACAGTTCTCATTGGTCTTCGGTCAGGTTACTGGAGTATGCTTTACTCATGGCTCTCAATGGTGCTGTGTGTACGCATATACAGCTTATGCCCTGAGAGCTTTTTTTACTCAATTGCCAACTTTTCAAACATCCTCTTAGGCGGTAAGCTTATTTCTTACAATTTACTTTCAATAATTTAACTGATGTCCATAAACAAATATTTATGGTTATATAACTTTTAAAGCCTAAACTAATCAAAGGATTCTCATGGTTAAGTCTCTGGAAAACCTGGAACCTAAATTGCTGAAGCCAAGTGTAAAAGCGCCTATCAAAGAAACATTATTAACACCGCGGTTTTACACCACTGACTTTGAGGCTGCGGCGCAGTTGGATATTTCGGCGCAGGAGACTGAGTTACTGGCAATTGTAGAGGAGTTACGAGCAGATTATAATCGGCATCACTTTGTACGTGATGAAGAATTTCAGCAGTGTTGGGATCACATTGATGGCGAAACACGCCTCGCCTTTATTGACTTTCTGGAACGTTCTTGCACTTCAGAGTTTTCTGGATTTCTGCTGTTCAAAGAATTATCGCGCCGTCTGAAAAACCGCAATCCGATTTTAGCGGATGCCTTTAATTTTATGGCACGGGATGAAGCACGCCATGCGGGATTTTTGAATAAGTCAATGGCAGATTTTAATGTTTCCCTCGACTTAAGTTATTTAACCAAAAATCGTACTTATACCTTCTTTCCGCTAGAGTGGATTATTTACGCGGTTTACCTATCTGAAAAAATTGGCTACTGGCGTTATATCTTGATATATCGCCACATGGAAAAACATCCAGAACACCAAATTTACCCTCTATTTCGTAAGTTTGAGAGTTGGTGTCAGGATGAAAATCGACATGGAGATTTTTTCAAAGCGCTACTGCGATGTCTGCCGACAAGCCGCTCCGCGTCTACGCAACCTCAATTATGGAATAATTGGAGAGCTAGATTGTGGGTGCGTTTCTTTTTGCTGAGTGTGTTTGCTACCCACACTTTAACAGTATTTGAACGGGCAACGTTTTATCAATCCATTGGCATAGATCCGCGCGAATATAATACCAGAGTTATTCAAGAGACGAATAACACCGCCGCACGCGCATTTTCCTTGATTTTGGATACAAATCATCCCAAGTTTTTCCGGCGATTGGAACAGTGTTCTGAGCTTAATCTAAAACTAGCAGAGATTAACAACAGCGAACGCTCAAAGATTGTCAAATTCTGCCAAAAATTACCCCTGATAGCGTCCATAATTGGGCATTTGTTGCAGACTTACTTAATCAAACCCGTTGATGCTGAATCATTGAGAGGAACAGTTCATTAACTATTAACTGTAAAACCTACAAATCTAACTTGGGAATCTCAATTTTTTTCTCTTTTCCTAAACCTATAACGAGTAGTTTTTGCTGGTGCTGAATTATTTTGCAGAATTGCGATTTCCCTCTGTGCATCTTGATAACTATCTTTTTCTCCTTGCTGTTGAAATAGTTTTGCGGCTTTTGTGAAATCTGCGATCGCTCCCTGTTTATTCTTTTGCTTGATGCGAATTACACCCCGATTATAATAGGCTAAGGCATTATTAGCATCAATGGCGATCGCTCGTGAGTAATCTTGATTTGCAGCTTTTTTATTTCCCAATTCGAGATAAGCATTACCACGGTTGTTATAAGCTGCTACATTATTAGGATCTAGTTTCAGTGCTTGGTTGTAATCTTCAATAGCGCCTTTATAATCTCCGAAAGAAAAGCTGTGAATACCCCTGTGGATGTAAGCAGCAATAAATTTCGGATCAATTTGTAAAATAGTATTGTAATCTTCAGTAGCTTCGAGTTTATCTCCCAGATCACTGTAAATATCACCACGATTAAGATAGGCTTCTATATATTTGGGATTGATGTTAATTGCGTCCGCATAATCTTTAAGTGCTGCATATTTTTGTTGATTAATAACTTGAGTTAAACCCCTTTGATAATAAGCTTTGGCATCACTAGGATTAATCTTAATTATTGTATTAAAGTCTTGGATTGCTGCTTGTCTAAGTTTGAGACGACGGCGGAGAATCCCTCGCTGCAAGTAGGCTTCGGTATACTGGGGTTTAAGAGCGATCGCTTTGCTAAAATCTCCAATTGCTCCTTTATTATCTTTAAGCTGAGTCCTAGCTATACCTCGCCCATAGTAAGCATAAGCATTCTCAGAATTTAACTTAATTGCTTGAGTATAGTCAGCGATCGCTTCTTTATATTTGCCTAATTCATAATAAGCAAATCCTCGATCAAAATAGGCATTAGCATCTTGAGGATTAAGCAAAATGGCTTGGCTAGAATCTGTTTGTGCTTGCTCATAATCTCCTAATCGATAATAAGCATCGCCTCGCCTATTATAAGCCTGAGCATTTTGTGGTTCTAATTTAATAGCCTGATTTAAATCTTCAATTGCTCCTTCATAGTTTCCTGCCTCATATTTATTTACTCCTTCTTGGTATGATGTCTGTTGAGCATTAATTACAGGTTTTGGCGGCCTCAATTGCCACGCTCCAACCCCAAGGGTAATACAGCCAGCTACCCCTGTCAGAACTAGCAATAATTTTTTCTGATGCTGTTTTTGCCGATCCTGCTGATGATTTGTTAACTTTTTCAGATCGTCTAAAACTTCAGTTGCATACTGGTAGCGCTGACGATAGTTAAAACGCACCATTTTATCAATAATTTTTGCTAACTTTCTGTTAATTTTTAAACTTTTGTTACGCCAAAGAATTTCACCTGTCAGCCTATTTTTCTGGCTTCGCAATTTAGATATTTGGTTTGTTGGTAAACCGATAAGTGCTGCGATCGCAACTATACCTAAAGCATATATATCACTATTGTATTTGAGGTTGCCCTTAACTTGTTCCATAGGCATATATTCAAGATGTTCAACGGTATTAGTGATAGCTTCATTAAAAGTACCAAAATTAACCAAAACTAGCTTTTTATCTGACTCTCGGCGAATAATATTTACTGGCTTAATATCCCGATGAATTACACCATAACTATGTAGAATCACCAAAATCTCTAATATCTCTGATAAAAGAATAATTACTTGGTCTTCCCTCAGAGGTTTTCCCTGGATAATTTCGTCGGTGAAAGGATTACCGGGTATGAATTCTTGGACTATATAGAATTCTTGATTTTCTTCAAAATGGGCAATTAGCTTCTGAATTTGGTTATGTTCCTGCCCTAGTTTTTCTAAAGTTGCTGCCTTACTGGCGAACAAGCGGCGCAGGATTGTTAAAGTTTGAGGATTGCTACTAGGAGGACGTAACTGCTTTATTATAAATTGGCTGCCAGGAAGATTAGCATCTTCAACTAAATAGGTTTTTCCCCTTGCATCATCATTCAAAACTTTTACTATTCGGTAATGCCCATCTAGTAAATGATTACTCATCAATATAAATATAGTCTGATAAATTGTTTAATTATAGCTTACGGATTATTGCTGGTGATTTTAAAATATAAATATTTTTTTAAAATAAAAAAGTTAATGCCATTCTGGCACGTAGAAGTATTAATAATTAGCTAATACTACATATTGTTAGTAATATTTTTCTCTCATCGAAAGAATGTTACAAAGTTAATACGGTTATATATTACCAGACTTGAGTAAGATTTGTGCATTAAACTACACTTGGGAAAGGAGGTGAGTCGATAGTAAGGTTATTTTGATCCTGATTCTTCGGCAATCCTACTCATGACACTTAATTCTCAAATAGAGTAAAAAAATAGCAGTTTGAATTATCCAAAACCCCATATAGAAGATTGAAAATCAACATATTTGGGCGCAAAAAAGACCTGCTAGCTACTGCAAAGCGTCAATTGCTCAAGGCGCTCAATTGCCGCGATATAGCTGCCATTAAGAGCTTGATTGTAGAGTGGCAAACCATTCTGGGAGCGGAAAAGTTAACTAATTTGATTGTTAACGAGGTAATAATCGAATGCGATTCTGATAGCCACAGTTGGTTTTGTCAAATTTTTCTTGGACAAGCCCAATATGAACAGATCGCGGAAAAAGCCCAAAGTAACGTCTTTCAAATCTTATTGAGTGAAGGTTTGGAACCTGGCAAAGACTTTAGCTCTGGATTGGATGGCATAATGATTATAGGCGATCGCGCCCAGCAAATCTTACTTAGCCAAGTGCCACAAGAGCATCGGGGATC
This sequence comes from Chroococcales cyanobacterium, assembly GCA_038249935.1. Lineage (GTDB taxonomy): Bacteria > Cyanobacteriota > Cyanobacteriia > Cyanobacteriales > Nostocaceae > Nostoc. Next base: position 4,213 of record JBBSCU010000111.1, on the reverse strand, counting down.
ATTTGAAGCAGAGTTAGAATCCTCGCTAGTCTTAGATCCAGTTACTACCATCGAACAGCAGTTAGGGTGTGCATTTTTTACCAATTTGACTGAGATTGCCATCCAACAGATGCAGGTATTGAGTAATTCCCAAGCTGCGGCTTATCTAGGAGTCCTGTTAGCTGGATTAGTGTCGCGTCATCCTCAACTTAAGGATGCAGACTTTCCCACACGATTTATTTTCAATACTCTCCAAGAACTGTCGCCGGAACGAGCAATGCTAATCTTGAACGATCCAGAGACAAATCCCCAGTTCGATGAAATTATGATCTTTCAGCATTTATTAGCAGCAATGGGAGATAAAGAATATCACCGCATTGCTGAGGAAGAAGATGGTATCAGCCTTGAGCAACTTAAAAAACTTGATTTAGTTTGGTGTGGTGAACGCCGACTTTCAGAAATAGTAGCGATGATGGAAAAATGGCATTTCAGAAATAGATAATATAACGGTTCTCGTTTACGTGAGGTGCACCCGTAGAGGGACGGTATGCCGTGCCCCTACACCTTGGGATATAACGTTGTACCGCATCCGAATGGGAACCGCTATAAGCAATTCAAAATTCAAAATTTAGTTCTACGCTGGCACGACAAATTTCTCACTACCAGCCAGTCCAAAAGCAGTATGAATGGCTTGCAAAGCTTTAACACCTTGCTCTTGTGCCACGACACAACTAATTTTTATTTCTGAGGTGGCAATCATTTGAATATTAATTTGGTGTTGGGCTAGTGCTTCAAACATTTTAGCAGCAACACCTGGTTGTCCGAGCATACCTGCACCCACAATACTTACCTTAGCGATCGCACTATTTAAAACAACTTCACCCCATCCTAACTCTGTCGCTACTTGCGTGAGCATTTCTCTTGCACTTTCCCCATCCATCCGCGAAACTGTGAAGGCAATATCTCGCCTGGGAACACCATCAATTACCCGACAGCGCTGAGATTGGATAATCATGTCAACGCTAATATTATGTTGCGCCAACAGTCCAAACAGTTTCGCCGCCATCCCCGGACGATCTGGCAATTGGCGAATAGCCAGACGAGCTTGCTTTAAATCGAGGGCAACGCCGCAAACGGGAGGAGTAGAGACGCGATTAATCGCGTCTGTACAAGAGTGAGAGACGCGATTAATCGCGTCTGTTAGAAGTTCTCCCCTGCTTCCTGCTTCGATCTCAAAAGCGGTGCGGAGTGCGTTGACAGCGCGATCGCATTCGGCTGCATCGACTACACAACTGACTTTTATCTCGCTGGTAGAAATCATTTGGATGTTCACACCTGCTTCTGCTAAGGTGGCGAACATTTTTGCAGCCACACCAGGCCGGCCAATCATTCCTGCGCCGGCGATGCTGACTTTGGCAATGTTATGTTCCACCATTACCTCGGCTTCGTCAAATTTGGGGTTAGATTGACTCCTGAGTGCTGGGGCGATCGCTGCTGCTACTGCTTCAGCCCGTCTTAATATTGGTGTGGTGACGGTAAAGGCAATATCATTACTGTTACCTTCATGAATTGACTGAATAATCAAATCTACGTCTACTTTTTGTCGGGCAATTTCGCCAAATAACCTTGCTGCTACCCCTGGGTTGTCGGGTACGCGCAACAAAGCCACCTTTGCTTGGTCAGTGTCAAATTCTACATGATCCACAGGACGGGCAATTTCTAGATTAATTAGCGATCGCCCTTGGCGTTTAGCTGATGTTACCCAAGTACCTGGGGCATCCGTCCAACTAGACCTGACCACTAGGGGAACGCCATAGTTACGAGCAATTTCCACAGCGCGGGGATGCAGCACTTTTGCCCCCAAGCTGGCTAATTCCAACATTTCATTGCAGGTAATTTCATCTATCAACTGAGCTTCGGCAACTAAGCGGGGGTCTGTAGTTAAAATCCCTGGAACATCGGTATAAATTTCGCAAAAATTCGCTCCTAATGCGGCTGCGATCGCCACTGCTGACGTGTCGGAACCACCACGCCCCAAAGTTGTAATTTCCATCTCTCCAGCGCTAGATGTGCCTTGGAAGCCAGCTACTACAACTACTTTGCCTTCATTTATGTAGCGAGTTAGGCGAGTAGTTTCAATATGCAAAATTCGAGCGCGGCTGTGTTCAGCTTCGGTAACAATTCCTACCTGAGCGCCAGTCATGGAAATTGCAGGTTGTCCGAGTTCCTGCAAAGCCATAGTTAGTAAAGCGATCGTTACTTGTTCGCCAGTGGAAAGCAGCATATCCATTTCCCGGCGGTTAGGATTGGGAGAGATTTCATTAGCTAGTTTGACGAGTCCATCGGTGGTTTTGCCCATTGCCGAAACCACTACGACGATAGAGTTTCCAGCTTTAACCGTTTTGTAAACACGCTGGGCAACAGCTTGAATACGTTCGACTGAACCGACAGATGTACCACCGTATTTCTGAACTATGAGCGCCATAACTTTTGGTCAATCAATTGTGTCTGTTTTGCTCAATGCTCCCGCCAGGTTAGGAAGCCTTGAAGCTATTACATAGATATTTAGTTTACTAAACATCGTGCATAATACCGCATCATAATTGATTATTCAAAAACGACATCTTCGTAAAGTGCTGCCATTGTTTCCTCAAAATCCACGCTATTGAGTCGAAAAGATTTATGTTCTGATGTGTAGGATTGTAAAACCCACAGCCCTTGCTCATTGCGTCGAAAACACTCGACTCGCTGACGTTTTGTATTAATTAAAACATACTCTTGGAGACTTTCTAGTGTTTGATAATCGGCGAATTTGTCGCCTCGGTCAAAGCCTTCAGTAGAATTAGATAAAACTTCAACAATTAAACAGGGAAATCTTTTATAAGCTGGCGTTTCTTGATCTCGTTGGTCGCAAGTAACCATAACATCGGGATAATAAAAGCGATTCAGAGATTCAATTCGGGCTTTCATGTCAACGATATAAACACGACAACCAGAGCCGCGTACATGATTACGCAGGAGAGCAAACAGATTCCCAGCAATGGTAACGTGTGGGTCAAGCGCTCCAGCCATTGCGTAGATGTAGCCGTCGATGTATTCATGTTTGACAGGGTTTTCTTCCTCCATTTGGAGGTACTCTTCAGGAGTAAAGTAGTTTGGTTGGGGCGAGGCTATCATGGTTAAAACTTCAAGGTTTGAGTGATGCTGATTTCTAGGGTAGCGTTTAGTGTTGATTGAAGTTAGTTTTTGAGAGAGAATTTTATGCTAGGTCTAGACAGAATTACATTTGACCCTAGCGTGTTATTTTCCAGAAAGGCATAATCGTAAATCGTAATTGAGTAAAAATAAAATTACTGTAGGGAAAGCAGGATAAATAATGGGAAAATGCCAATTAAAAAATACAATTATAAATAAAAATTCTTAAACTAGAACTCCATGACCAGATCATATCTGATTGTCATGCAGATGTGAATACAAGTACAGCAGAGTAATCATATACTGCAATTAAGTGTCGTTGGTGTGAGTAAGATGCTTTGAAGATAAAATGGCGATCGCATCTCAAACCAAGAGGAATATTGACATTAGAGATGGTGGCAGAGCAGTAAATCTTAAATGGACTACAGGGAAAACCAATGAGAGCAATCAAAATTATTGTTGAAAAACATAACGACGGTTACGTAGCCTATCCCTTGGGTATCAAAGGGGTTGTAGTTGGCGAAGGTGACAGTTATGAAGAAGCACTAGCTGATGTTAAATCTGCTATCCTCTGCCATATAGAGACATTTGGTGAAGAGGTTTTAGAAGAAGAATCACCAGTACTAGAAGCTTTTGTGGCGGAAGCTGAGGTTCCTATTTAATGGTTAAATTTCCAGTAGATGCACCTAAAGCTAAAGTAATTAAGACATTGGAATTTCTGGGATTTACTATTATTAGGGAGCGAGAGCATATTGTTATGGAGCGAGAAAACGAAGATGGAACAAAAAGTCCACTGACTATGCCTAACCACTCTCAAATTAAAGGTTCGACGTTGAGATCCATCTGTACTCAAGCGGGTATCTCAAGAGAGGATTTTTTGACTGCTTATGAGCAAATCTGAAAAGCTGCATTCCGTTTTCAATCAAAACACTCTAAAAAATACAGTCACAAATAAATTATTGAACTACGCGATCGCATCTCTCCAGACAAGTTTACCAATACGCGATTCGTGAAAACAAGATGATATGCGATCGCTCTT